>JAYWAU010000435.1:0-9586 GCA_043782265.1 Ferruginibacter sp.
GGGGCATCTACGGTATCAATGGCATTAGCAAACTGCCCCAACACATCTGCCTGATTTTTTACAATTACATTATCCGAACCCGGCTGTAATAATGGAGCATAGGGCCATGGTAATAATTGCTTCTGACTTTGTCCGCCAACAGCACCAACTTCAACAGGAATTTTGTCACAATGTTTATCTGCAAGTACGTCTGTAGTAATTCTTGCTCCGTATCTAAACAACAGGTCATTTAAATTAAGGTCTCTTGAATAAGCTATTAACTCTCCATTTTGAAGACTATCTCTTTCTGCATACAACACATCCATAAAAAATAATATCCTTCCGCCATTCATCACGTACTGGTCCAGTTTAAACTTATCATCGTCTGTAAATTTTGCGGTAGGTTTTACAATAACTATAGCCGCATATTCAGGATTGATAAAAGGTTGTGATCTGACATTTACCGTATCTACAATAAAGTTTTTACCCAGCGTTTCAAAAACATCATGAACAGGTAAAAATCCGTACGGCGGCTCCCCATTACCGTAAGCATACGCAACCACAGGAACTTCCTTTTGCGTTAATTTTTGGATGGCATTGGCAAACTTATATTCCAATAATGCTTCGGCACTATTTAAAGATTGCTTGTCTAAAATATCGTCTGAATTAAAAACATTTTTTTGCACCTGTCCCTGCAACAAATCAACGGCAATGGATTTCCCCCCATATTGAATAATTGCCCCGGGGAAAATTTGTCTTTGCGTTTTTCCTTCACCTTCTTTTACCTGCACCTGTTGATTAGTGGGGCGCAATCCCATTCCAATAAGCGAATCAAATACATTAGCTTTTAAAGAATCATCCAATCCTTCTCCCGGCAATTCAAATTTGTATTGTATTTTATTGCCTCCGTAATTTTTAAAATTTTCCAGCAACTCCCTTGTGCTGTTGGAAAGCTTTTTAAACTCAGATTTTACGTCTCCTGCTAACAACACAGTAATATCAACTGTGCTATCAAGATTTTTTAAAATGGATTCTGTAGATGACGAAAGGGTAAATCTTCTTTCATTGGTAAAATCAATACGTGTGTGAAATTTAGATCCTATCCAATTAATTAATACCAACAATAAAATTGTTAGTGGCAGCCATCCTTTCCTTCCTGCTATTTTATTAATGCTTGATTTCATTTAAAGATTGACTTTGCGTTTATGCAGATTTTGCACTGTAATTAAAAGAAATAAAAAAATGATGCTTCCAAAATAGAGTACATCCCTGCTGTCTAACAATCCGCGGCTAATGCTTCGATAATGAAAATCAATGCCAATCATTTCTATATAATAATCTGCCTTTCCCAAAAAAACAGGCAATTTACTAATTGCATTAAAACCAAAATATAGAATTAAACAAACAAAAGCACTTACCAAAAAAGCCACTACTGCATTGTTGGTAAAACTACTGCAACACAAACTGATAGCCGCAAATACCGCTGCCAACAAAAACAAACCAATATAACTTCCTGTAATTCCACCGCTATCAATATTTCCTGTTGCACTTAAACTTTTAATAGTAAAAATATAAATGAAGGTGGGTACAATTACAAAAAGCAGCACAATCAAAATAGAAAAATATTTGCCTGTTACTATTTGCCATTTAGAAAGCGGTTTTGTTTGCAGAATTTCAAAAGTACCTGTCTTAAATTCTTCTGCTAAAGAACGCATAGCAAGGGCTGGCACCAAAAAAATAAATATCCATGGAGTCAATTCAAAAAACTTATCAAGCGATGCATAGCCAAAATCAAAGATGTTACTATCTTTTAACACAAATAAAAAAACACCATTAACCAGCAAAAATAAAATGATGGCAATATAACCTGTAAGGCTACTGAAAAACTGATTAAGCTCTTTTTTACAAATACTCAACATAGGCATAAAATTGCTGCAATTTACTACTTAGGCAATTACAAATATTATTTTAAACAATTGCAAATCATTTTGTATTTATAAGCTAATGATATTTCATAAACGAAGCTGTTAAATTCAATTGAAAAAGATTGACAGTAGTTCGGCAAATGTGTCCAGTAGATATTGTGAAAAATAAATCAAAAAAAGTTTTCCCTTCGTGCAGCACTTTAGAAAAAGCCCTTGTCAATGTAAAAGATAAGTTAATTAACCAGGATTTACACATGCTTATCTTTTACCAAAATCATAAAAGACTGAGAAAATTTGTTTAACTATTGTTAAGCATCTCTTTAAATACCTGATTACAACTAGTCGTTTACCAAAACCGACTGCACAGTCCCGCCTTATGGCGGGATTTTTTTATGGATTATTATTCTTACTGCATCTCATAAAAAAACTATAATATGAAAAAAGTAATCATGATGATGACTGTCCTTATAATTGCCGGACAGTTAATGGCGCAAACAAATAAAAAAATTGCTCCGCCGCCACCTCCCCCAGTTCCGCCTGTTGAAGTTAGTCAGGGTCTCACTCCTGTGGCCCCACCTCCGCCCCCAACACCACCAAACGAAATAAATCAATTGGCTCCGCCACCACCGATTCCTCCAGTCCCGCCGGTTGCACCAAAACCACCAAAGCCAAATAAAGAAAAAGTAAATTTTGTTGCACCCAAAATTGTAAAAGATAAAGAGATTTAGCCCTTGGAAATATTACTATAAAAAAAGCCCGTTTCGTAAAAGAAACGGGCTTAAATATATTTATTGATTTACTTAAACTGCAAAACTTTCACCACAACCACAACTTCGGCTGGCATTGGGATTATTGAAATAAAAGCCTTTCCCATTTAACCCGTCACTAAATTCCAACTCAGTATTCACCAGGTATAAAAAACTTTTAAGGTCTGTGACAATTTTTATTCCCTTATCCTCAAAAGTCTGGTCCATTGGCTTTTGTTCATTGTCAAAATCCATTTTATAACTCAATCCGCTACATCCACCACCTACTACGCCAACTCTTAAAAAATAGGATGGTTCTTCTCCCAAACCCGCATCCTTCATAAGGTTAATTACTTTATCTTTAGCCTTATCGCTTATGTATATCGCATTTTCCAACAGTTTAGCAGGAGCAACAGTTGCTGCAACTTCTTCCAATGGAACCTGCGAAGATTTTACTGATAACGTATCAACAGAATTATTTGAAATATTAGTACTCATTCTTACAAAACATTTAAGTTACAATCTTCCTTCCCTCACTTTTAAAAAAGAGAAAGTCCTTAACTAATTAGCAGTTTCATTATTAGTGAACAACACTTTCATCAAACTTAATGGCTTCCTTACCATTTTTTACACGGTAGTCATTAATAGCAGCTTTAATAGCATCTTCTGCTAATACCGAACAGTGGATTTTAACAGGGGGAAGATTTAACTCTTCTACGAAATCCATGTTATCAACTGTTAAAGCCTCATCTATGCTTTTTCCCTTTAACCATTCTGTAGCCAATGAAGAAGAGGCAATTGCAGATCCACATCCGAAAGTTTTAAACTTAGCATCTGTGATCATACCGGTAGCATCATCTACTTCAATTTGTAAACGCATTACATCCCCACATTCCGGTGCTCCTACTAAACCTGTACCTACGTTTTTGCTGCTTTTATCCAACGTACCAACATTCTTTGGATTTTGGTAGTGGTCGATTACTTTTTCTGAATATGCCATTTTATATTGCCCCAAACCTCTAAAGAGGCTTTTGAACCCTGCTGGAGCAGCCAGGTTTTAATTTTATAAAAAATATTTTAATTGTTGAGTTTAAATTCCTTAAACAGAACCGGCATTTTAATGTGCTGCCCATTCAATTGAATCTAAGTCAATCCCTTCTTTATACATTTCCCACAACGGGCTCATGTCTCTTAGCTTTAGAACAGTTTCGCTTATTGCTTTAACGGTATAATCAATCTGTTCTTCAGTAGTAAAACGCCCTAACCCAAAACGTAGCGAACTATGTGCCAAATCATCACCAAGTCCAAGGGCTTTTAAAACATACGAAGGTTCCAATGATGCTGAAGTACAGGCTGAGCCTGAACTTAAAGCAATATTTTTATTAAATCCCATCAATAGCCCTTCACCTTCTACATGCTTAAAAGAGATATTGGTTACATGCGGTAACCTATGTTCCGTACTACCATTAATATAAGCTTCTTCTAACTTCATCAATTCTGTTTCCAGCTTGTCTCTCAATATGCTGATTCTTTTGGTATCAGATTCCATCTCCAAACGGCATAGTTCGCAGGCTTTACCAAAGCCTACAATACCCGGTACATTTAAAGTACCACTTCTCATACCTCTTTCATGTCCGCCACCGTCCATTTGTGCGGTAACTTTTACCCTTGGATTTTTACGACGAACATACAATGCACCAATACCCTTAGGACCGTACATTTTATGTGCAGTAAACGCCATCAAATCTATCCCATCTTTATTTACATCTACAGGAATTTTACCAACGGCTTGCACCGCATCAGAAAAAAACAATACTCCATGCTTTTTAGCAATGGCGCTTATTTCCCTGATTGGTTGTACAGTGCCAATTTCGTTATTGGCATACATAATTGCAATTAAAATAGTGGTTGGTCTTATTGCTGCTTCCAGTTCTTTTAAATCAATTAATCCATCCCTTTTTACCTGGAGATAGGTTACTTCTCCACCTGTTTTTTCAATGTGTTTACAGGTATCCAATACAGCCTTGTGTTCTGTAGTAGCCGTTATAATATGGTTTCCCTTACTGGCATACATTTCATAAACACCTTTAATAGCAAGGTTATCGCCTTCTGTAGCACCACTGGTAAAAATTATTTCCTTCGGATCTGCACCAACCAATTTAGCCACTTGTTCACGGGCATAATCCACTGCCTCTTCAGCCTCCCAGCCAAAAGGATGGTTACGACTGGCTGCATTTCCAAAATGTTCAAGGAAATAAGGAGTCATTGCTTCCAGCACCCTTGGATCCATTGGTGTGGTAGCATTGTTATCTAAATAAATCGGCAACTTCAACATATAGTTCTATTTTATTAATTCAAACACTAAATTACTATAAAAGGTTTTATTTTAGCTGACTTAAAGGCTTCCGGTCATTCATTTTACCTATTTCGTAAACCTTAGTAAGTAAATATTATAACTATGCAACACATTGAACATATCGGTATTGCGGTAAATAAACTCTCCAATTCTATTCCATTGTTTGAAAAGCTGCTAAATAGTCAGTGTTACAAGACTGAATTAGTAGAAAGTGAAAACGTAACTACGGCATTTTTTAAAACCGGCGAAACTAAAATTGAGCTATTAGAGAGCAATACAGAGGATGGAATTATTGCCAGATTTATTGCAAAAAAGGGAGAAGGGGTACACCATATCGCCTTTAATGTAGCCGATATTTATGCTGAAATGGAAAGGTTGAAAAAAGAAGGGTTCACTTTACTAAACGAGAAACCTAAAAAAGGTGCTGATAATAAATTGGTTTGTTTTCTGCATCCAAAAAATACCAATAGTATTTTGATAGAATTATGCATGGATAACAAATAAAAGTAACTACTACACTTCAGCAATAATTTCTATCAACTAATTTAAAAAAGGATTCTCTTGTTTTTCTTCTCCAATAGTTGTTGCAGGTCCGTGGCCACTATATACAATCGTATTATCTGGTAAAGTAAAAAGCTTTTGGCGTATATTATTTAGCAGGGTTTGATGGTTACCGCCGGGTAAATCTGTACGGCCAATACTTCGCTTAAATAAAACATCTCCCCCAATTACAAAATTTTGCCTGGCACAATAAAAACAGATACTTCCGGGAGAATGGCCAGGTGCCTCAATTACCAAAAGCTCATCCTTATCCAATAATATAATATCTCCTTCCTTCAACTCAATAAATTCACCTGCATAATTATCAAAAGGCATATTATACATTAAACCCGAAGTTGGGGCAAAAGACAAAACTGACTTTTCCTTTTCGTGTAGTTGCAGCGTTAGGTTATAGGTTTCAGCAATAAATTTATTTCCAAATACATGATCAAGGTGGCAATGGGTATTTAACAGCATTGCGGGTTTTAATCCATTAGTTTCAATAAATTCTTTGAGGGTTTCTTTTTCTGCATCAAAATAACATCCCGGATCAATAATGACGCATTGCTTAAACTCGTTGAACAATAAATACGTATTTTCCTGAATAGGACTGAAAGTAAAAGATTGAATTTGTAACATTTAGGATCTTTTTAGGTTATAAAGGGATATTTTTATGATTGAGTTGAATAGAGTAATTTTAATATCAAATAGTACATTTAGTATGGTAAAGTTCAGCAGAATATTTTTTATAGCGATGTATATTATCCTGGTTGGTTCATTTGCAACTGTTGCCCAGGTAAATGCAGTTGAGTTTGGGAAGAACCGGGTTCAATTCAAAAAATTAAAATGGCAATATTATCAAACAAAAAATTTCAACACCTATTTTAATCAAAATGGCCAGGAATTGGCCAAGTTTGTTTTACAGGTAGCAGAACAAGAGTTGCCAGGTATTGAAACTTTTACTGAATATAGTTTACAGCGCAGGGCAAACATTATTGTGTATAATGAATTTGCTGATCTTCAACAATCGAATATTGGTTTAGGTTCCGATTGGCAAAGTACAAGCGGCGGCACTAAACTGGTTAATAACAAAATGGTTGTTTATTTTAATGGCGACCACGCTAATCTTCGCAAACAAATAAAAGAAGGCATTGCCCGTATTTTAACAGCCAATATTTTATTTGGAGAAGATTTGGGCGAAGTTGCAGGTAACCAGGCATTGTTAGATTTACCCAAATGGCTTACTGATGGCTATGTTGCATTTGTTGGAGAAAATTGGAGTACTACATTGGATGATGAATTAAAAAGTGAAATTTTAAGTGGTAACTATAAGAATTTTTACCAGTTTGCTTTTGAAAAACCTGAACTTGCGGGGCATGCGTTTTGGTATTATGTAGAAGAAAAATATAAAAAAGAAAACGTTACTTATTTGCTCTACTTGGCAAGGGTTTATAAAAATTTAAACCGTGCATGTGAGCAGGTTTGTAAAAATAGATTCAAAGAGGTACTGGCAGATTTCATGTCGTTTGAAGAAGAAAAATATTATAAAGATGTTACCAGGCGAAAGGCATATCCAAAAGGAAATTACATTGAAAGCTTTGAGATTAATAAACACAAAGACTATTACCGCATTAATGTAAATCCCAACAAAAAGAATAATTCTTTTGCGGTGGTTGAATACAAAAAGGGAATTATTAAATTAAAATTAAGTGAAGATTTTGATTACACTACTTTGTTAAAGTATGGTATCCGCAGTTATCAAAATGAAACCAATCCCTATTATCCATTATTGGCATGGGATCCAAAAGGCACAAGGCTTGCCGTGGTTTATACACAGGAAGGAAGGCTTAAATTATTTGTGTATGATCTTGTTACAAGGATAAAAAATCCAACGATTGATCTTACCGGCCAGTTTCAGCAAATTCAGGATGTAAAATATATGCTCGATAGTAAGACACTTTTAATAAGTGCTGTAAAAGACGGGCACACTGATATTTTTACCCTCAACCTTGAAAATGAAAAAGTAAAACAAATTACCAATGATGTATATGATGACCTCGATGCAACATTTGTTTCCTTTCCCGGAAAAACAGGCATTTTATTCAGCAGTAATCGTCCGGGACCTGATGCTAAAAATGGAGATACTGTTTTACCAAGTCACAACCGCTACAACATTTTCCTTATTACCAATTTTGGTGTAAAGCCAGAACTTAACCAGGTAACTCAATTAAGCAATTTAAAATATGGCAATGCCCGTTATCCTACCCCTTACAACAGCAATCACTTCACATTTATTAGTGATGAAAATGGCGTTGGCAACAGGTATGCAGGTTTCTTTACTACCAAAGCTGCAGGGCTCGATACACTGGTATTGATAGGAGATGATATTTTACGCAATCCTTCCGTACATGATGTAGACAGTACGTTGGGAGTGTACAAAAAAACGGATGTAGATTCCATTGCAGTAGTGGCAGTAACAGCAGATTCTGTTTATACATTTCCTTTAAGTAACTATGAAAGTAGTGTGGCCGAAAGCCGTATTGCAGGCGACAATAACCAGGTAAGTGAAGTTACCCGTCAAAGCGATGAGAAAACTTTATATAAATTAAAGATTGATGAAAATACTCTACGCAGGAGAAATATAACAGCACCACCAACTGAGTATATGAAAAGGGTTGTAATGGCAGATAAAATTGCTGCTGGGGAATCAGGCAGGTATGATAAGCCATTGGGAAATTTAGAGAACGATAAAAATAAAAAAGATGTCTTTCAAAATGAATTTGATAATGAAAAAATTGATAGCAGTTTACAAGCAAAATTGATATCTGGTGAAAATCTGGAAAAAAATAACGCCTTACAAAAAGCAAAATTATATCCATACAAACCTGCTAAATTTTATTCAGATTATCTAGGGTTTAACCTAAATAACAATTTGCTCATTAACCGGTACCAGCCTTATGGTGGTGGTGCTGGCCCTATTAGGCTTTCCTCCAATACAGTCATCAACGGCCTTTTAAAATTAGGTACATCAGAATTGTTAGAAGATGTAAAAATTAGCGGTGCATTCAGACTCTCATCTAATTTAAAAGATAATGAGTGGTTAATGAGTTATCAAAATTATAAAAGAAGATTTGACTGGGGTGGAACTTATTACCGCAATGTCATAGGAGTTACCGACCAAACAGGAACAATCCCTGCCAAATTATTCACAAATTTATACCAGGCCAATGTGTCTTATCCTTTCGATAATTCAAGAAGGCTTGCTTTAACTTTAGGTATCAGAACTGATAAAACAGTTTTCTTAACTAATTTTTACCAGGGTATTTACTCCCCTCCATATGAATCTTTAAAAGAGAAAGATCAAAAAAAGAACTTTGCTACTTCCCACCTGGAATATGTGTATGACAACTCGCTAAACCCTACACAAAACATCTGGAATGGTTTGCGGTACAAAGTTTATATAGATGCAAACACAGACATCAGTAAAGAAAAAAATAACAGCGGCAAGTACAATTTTAACTGGGGTGCAGATGTCCGTTATTATTACCCCATTTACCGAAACTTTATTTGGGCAGGCAGGGCTGCTGCTGATTTTAGCTGGGGCAATCAAAAAACAATTTATTATCTCGGAGGTGTTGATAGCTGGATGATGTTTAGCGGTAATACAAAATCGGATGGATCTGACCGTTATTTTAATACGCAGAATCCACCAAATCCTAATGTTGAATATGCATTCCAAAGCCTTGCCGTTAATGTAAGAGGATTTTTACAAAACGTTGCAAATGGCAATAATAACGTTGTATTAAATAGTGAATTTCGTTTACCAATTTTTAGTACCTTTTTCAATCGGCCTGTCAACAACGCCTTTTTACGCAACTTTCAATTAGTGCAGTTTATTGATTTAGGCAGTGCCTGGAGCGGAGGTTTAAAAGGTATTAGCCGCCCTTCGGTAATTTATGGCACACCGCCGGTGCAGGTAGTTAAAAAAGCAGGTGGTGTTGGCCCCTTTGCCGGAGGATATGGTTTTGGTGCAAGAAGTA
>JAYWAU010000436.1:0-3462 GCA_043782265.1 Ferruginibacter sp.
ATCTTACAATATACTTCAGCTATGTTAGGACTAAAGTCGTCGTAATATGTTTTGTGCGCTTTTCCATAGCTTTCATTTGCCCTTAAATATTTTATGGCAGTTTCATAGTCTCCTGCTATCGTGTACAACTCCGCCATTCTTGATAAGAAATTTTGCATAAGTAAATAGTTACCATTTACAAAATCTCTTTCCTTCTTTTGAGAAAGTAAAAGATCAATACCTCTTTTTCCATAGTCCAGTGCTGTTTCCAATTTTCCCCTATTAAGGTATGCGTTAAACAACCAGAAATTTGCTTCTGCTTCTCTCAGTATATCTCCGCTCTTATGGTAGTGATCTATTGCTTTTTTATTATCTTCTACGTAATCCTCGAAACTGGATGTTAATACGGCCAAATTATAATAACCCAATCCCAATACTTTATCATCATTTATTTGCTGACCAATACGTATAGCTTCATTAATGTTTTTTTCTTTTTCTGAATCGGCCTTTAGGTTTAATAAAGACAATGCTATTCCCCGCTGGTAACCAAGATTGGTTGCTTCAGCAAAAGCCTGTTTGGCGTAATGCCTGACAGTATCTTCCGAGAATGTAAATCTTCCGATTCTTGGATATGCATAATCATAATAAACACATAACAATAGCATGCTGTCAACACGGTTGGTTCCTTTTAGTAAAGGTAAAGTTTTGGTGATCTTGTCTACTCTTAGACTATCTACTCTAAAGCCTTCACCGGTTTGGCTGAAGGAATGTAAACAGCACGCAAACATTAATGTAGGAATCAATAAATATTTTTTCATAATAAAACCCGGGCTGCCGGTTTAAGGTTTAAAATATTGTAGATAAGTTACAAAAAGAACGGCAACCAGGTAAGCTAAATTAAGATGGGATTGCCAGCGTTCTTAATCAGAGTGGGTGTAAGCGGCTACTTGATTGGTGAACATGCGGGAAAAATGGGTTAGCTGCAAATGGATAAAATCCTTTTAAAAGCTTAATGATAAAAAGAACAGTCAGAATATTTTATTGATTATTCTTTATGGGGCAACAATTTCTTTAACAGTAATTCTTTTCTGTTTCTTGATACGTTGATGGAAGACCCGTCGCTTAATATTAAATAGCCACCTTCGCCTTTTACATACTTTTCTACCTCGTTCAGGTTAACAAGATAGGAGCGATGCACACGGGCAAAAGGATGATCTTCCAGGGCCTCTTCAATTTCTTTTAAAGTAGAGGATACAATAATTTTTTTCTTATTCTTCAAAAGAAGAATAGTGTAGTTGCTGTCTGATTCGCAACTGATGATTTGATCAACAGGTATCATTTGTAAACCCTCCATCGTTGGCAAAGCAATTTTGCTGATGGATTTGGCCGGCTGGTGCAGTTTCTGCATTAATATTTCTACTTGTTGTGCAATGGTTCTTTGTGAGCGCTGCATTACTTTTTGAACAGCTTTTTGCAGCTCTTCCCGGTCAACGGGTTTTAATAAATAATCAATGGCGCTGAACCGGATAGCTTTTAATGCATACTGATCATAACTGGTAGTAAAGATAATATCGAAATTGATGTAAGGCAATTGCTCCAGCATTTCGAAGCCATTCATCCGGGGCATTTCCACATCCAAAAAAACAAGGGTAGGGTGGTGTTGTAAAATTGCGGAGAGGGCATCAGAACCGTTATGATAAATACCTGTCACCTCTACACTGGGGCAATACTCTTCCAGCAAAGAAGCGATGGTTTCGCAGCAGTAAGGCTCATCATCAACAATTATGGCTTTTATCATACGCTAATATTTATGTAAGTCCTGTACAGTCCATCAAGTAGTAAACCTAAAAAGTATCATTAATGCTACAGCCAATAGTACTTGCCATGGAATCTATTTAATATTAGTTCCAGGTAAAAAATTACTTAGCACCCATGTTTCTTCCCTGTAATAAATTTCTTTTCCTGTAGTATAAGCAATTCGTTTTCCATTGGGATGCACACTAAATGAATAGGGTACCATCCCGTCAATTTTCAATCCTAATTTTTCTGATTTTTTGGAATCGGGATTAATAGTTACCAACTCGAAACTCGTATTTTCTGCATCCTCGCTAAGCGCAAAAATGATGTTATGTGAATCAGGCATCCATGCAGGAACAGAAAGTTGCTGTCCGTTTGAAGTAGTGTAGAGTTCCTTTGGTTCACCCCCTGAGACAGAAAGCATCATTAATTTGTTTGTCCAAAGTTCTCCTGTCCTGTGCGCCCAAATAAAAGCAATCTTCTTACCATCAGGTGAAACTGCCAGGCAGGAGGCCGGCCACTTTCTGATGACCGCAGTATCTGGTTGATGATATATTTCTTTTTCGATACCGGTTTCCAGGTCTTTTATAAGTAAAGTTGCCGTTAAACGACGTTCAAAAATAAGTCTGCCATCCGTCAACCATAACGGTGCCCAATAACAGTCCAGGCCACAAATTGTAGAGGATGTTTTAACCGGCATATATTTACCTGTCCTGACATCAATTTCATATAGTCCCTGGCTATCCATTCCCGGCCCGTAATAATCACGTTGCCTGGCGGTTGCAATAATGTGTTTTCCATCAGGGGACCATTGTGGTTCAAAACCATGACCACCATGTCTCATAAGATTTTTAAGTTTAATCAGCTGTTCACTGCCATTCTTATCTGAACGTATTGCCAGTGAGAGAGGTTCATAACCACTTCCAATACCAAATGCATAAGCAAGATAGTTACCATCAGGTGACCATTGCACTGCAGTGTTGAAGCCTATATGACTGGATAATATTTTTGTGCCTTTTATTTTTTTTATGGTGGTGTCAAGCGTGGCAACAGATACATTAAATGTATCATGAACACCCATTTTGTAATACAGCGACCCTTCTTTAGTAAAGTCCAACACAGTTATAGGTGCTCCAACATTCTCTTTGACTATTTTTGGTACCCCATGTGCATTGCCATTTAAAACCTGGATGGTCCAAAGGTCCCACCTGCCGGATCTGTCACTTGCAAAAAGAATATTTTGATCATCAGGAGTCCAGCCGATGAGTAAATCATTTGCAGGATTTTGAGCAATTGGGATTTCCTCGCCACCAGCTACCGGTCTGATAAATATATCCCGGTTGTACCAACTGTTGTTTGTTGAAATATCATAAGCGATAAATTTACTATCCTCTGAAAAACTCATCTTGCATTGTTGAAATCCCCAGTTCAATGACTTGAACTGCTGTCTTCGTAAGACTTTTATTGAGTCATTGGATACCTGGATTAAAAGCGTTTGAAAAGTGCGCTCTTTGTTGAAGACCATTGCCGAGACATATTTCCCATCTGGGGACCACTCTTGTAATAAGGAAAATAATACACTGTCACTGTACAAAATACGTGGGTCAGAGCCATCGATGCCAACCGTCCGAATCTCTGTAAATTTATCATCAATTATCCATTCGTAAACAAGCTGCCTGCCGCTTG
>JAYWAU010000437.1:0-9561 GCA_043782265.1 Ferruginibacter sp.
CCGGCCTGTTCTACGTACGAAAAACTGTTAGATCTTGTAAAAGCCGGCGTAAATGTTTTTCGCTTAAACTTTTCTCATGGCTCTTATGAAGATAAAAAATTAATCATTGATTTTATAAGAGAAATAAACCGCAAAGAACCCTACAATATTGCTATTTTAGGCGATTTGCAAGGTCCCAAATTAAGAGTGGGTGATTTGGAAAATGGGCAAATTGAATTAAAGGATGGAAGTGAGTTTATTTTTACTACCGAAAAAGTAATCGGTACCAAAGATAAAATTTATGTGTCATATGCCAACCTTGCCAAAGATGTAAAAATTGGTGAACGTATTTTTTTGGATGATGGTAAAATGGAAGTAAAGGTTGAAGAAATATTAAACGATAAAGAGGTTAGAATTTCTGTAACATTGGGCGGAACTTTATTTCCTAAAAAAGGTGTTAACCTGCCAGACTCTGCATTAACGATGCCTTCGTTAACACCTAAAGATATTGCAGACCTTGATTTTATTATCAGCGAAGATCTTGACTGGATAGCATTGTCTTTTGTACGCCATGCCAATGACATCATTGATCTGAAAAAACGTATCAAAGCACAAAAAAGTAAAGCAAAAGTTATTTCTAAAATTGAAATGCCGGAGGCTTTAAAAAATATCCGCAATATCATTGTTGAAAGTGATGGCATTATGGTTGCCCGTGGAGATCTGGGTGTGGAAGTGCCGGTTGAACAGGTTCCTATTATTCAAAAAGAAATCATTCGTAAATGTATGCATCGTGCCAAACCGGTAATTGTTGCTACGCAGATGATGGAAAGTATGATGGAGCGTACAAAACCAAACCGTAGTGAAGTTACGGATGTGGCCAATGCCGTTTTGGAAGGTGCTGATGCGGTGATGTTAAGTGGTGAAACTGCCATGGGTGATTATCCAACACTGGTAGTGCAAATGATGAGCAAAATTATTTTACAGGTTGAAGGTACTTTATATGATTATGACAGGGATGATATTTTAACACCTCAACCCCACTCTCCGTCCCTGCTCAGTGATGCATTGTGTGCAAGCGCCTGTAAAATGGCCAAAGACGTAAATGCGAAAGCATTAATTGGAATGACGCAAAGTGGATACACTGGTTTTATGCTGAGCAGCTACCGCCCAAAAGCACCATTGTATATTTTTAGTAAAGAAAAAACACTTATCAACCAATTAAGTTTAAGTTGGGGTGTTAGGCCTATCTTTTATGCTGAAGAAGAGAGTCTGGATGATATCTTCATGGACCAGATAAATATTTTAAAAGAAAGAGGTTTTCTTAAAGAAGGCGATATTGTAGTAAATACAGGCAGTACACCTATCGACAAACATTTACCTACTAATATTTTAAAAGTATCTGTAGTAGAATAAAAATAGTTATACTTTATTTAAATGCCCTGTTCAAAAAACAGGGCATTCTTTTTTATTGCCAAACACAAATTATAATTGCTGCAATAATACTACCCACTAATGTGTAGCCACCATTAATAAGATGCAGGTCAAACGGTCTTTTCTCGTAAAGATAACTATTGCTGATGGCAGGGATACCAAAACAGATACCTGTTAAAGCACCCAATTTTACGCCATGCACAAACCCTGACAGCGGAAGATAAGTCGCCACCACAGCAAGCCCTATGCAGGTAACCATAATAGTGATGAAAGATGCTCCCATAATACCAGCCATCCCCTTGGTAGCATTGGGATCACTGGCATCAATTTTTGTAAGTGCCAGCCATTTTTTTGCAAATAATATTTTTGAATACCAGATAGCACCCAAAGCAAAATAGGCTACTGCGGCCACCAGTACCGCCAGCCAGTGAATGTGTTGAATAATATACATATATAAGTTGGTTTTTATTCCGCCGTTGGCAGAAAAGGTTAAAAGAGAATAGAAAAATACAATTCTCTTTTGCAAAATGCAAGTAGTATGAATAATATAGAATAAATCCGGGAGTAAGAAAATAAGCAAGCCTGTTTAAAACTGCCTTACCTTATTTAACTATGGGAGCAGTTTTATTTTGCAATATCACATACTTAATATTTTTCCGGTCGTAGGTATAAGTAATGTGTACCTTCAAATCTGTTGACTGAATAACTGCCGGGTAACTGAACTCTTCTTTTGTACCATTTTCAAGTGTCATAACTTCCGTCCAGTTGCTACCGTCTTTGAGATGGCCACTTTTAATTTTGCCCGGCCATTGTTCCAATCTTTTCCCGGCACATCAGGATTGTAAACAATCAATTGTTCCCCATTTTTTAGTGTAACAGCATCGGTTCCCGAGTTTGGATTTAACAGTGTTGTCCTAGATAATTTCGTCCAGGTAGTTCCATTATCCTCAGACCAACTTTCAACAACGGCACCTTGTTTGCTTCTGCAAAGTATTTGCAATCTTCCATGCCCGTAATTTAAAATGCTGGGTTGAATCACATCAAAACCAGTTGTATCAATGGCTATCCTTTGCCAGGTCATTCCATTGTCGCTTGATCTTTCAATATGCACACTCCATTTATTTTTTGTTTCTTCACTTGAAGGTGCAAGTATGGTTCCGTCTGCTAACAGCAAAGGTTTATTCTTGATCGGTCCTAAAATTCCTTGCGGTAACCGCACTGGAACCGACCATGTTTTACCTTCATCTGCAGAAGTTGCCATCATGCCCCACCAAAGTTGCGGCGATGGCCCAACTTTATAAAACAACAGCAGTTTTTTATTAGTTGCCATAAACAAAACAGGGTTCCAGCAAGGATAACGCAGTGCATCACTGATAATACCTTTAGCTATTACAGCAGGTTTATCCCATGTACCTTTTTCATTTACTGCACCCCATATACATACATCCTTTGCACCTTCCCCTGTTCCTCCAAACCATGCAGCCATCATGTTGCCTTTAGATAGTTCTACAATGGTAGAAGCATGGCACTCTTTAAAAGAAGGATTACTCACCACTAATTCAGTATGTACCAACTGCCATTGATCTTGTGCAAATAAACATAGTCCGCCCTTTATAAAGAGGAGAATAATGATGGTTGTTTTTTTCATAATTGTAGAAGCTATCGTAAATAATGCCTGGAGTTTCGCTATTGGCTCATTACATTCAATCTAATTATTTCATTTATTTCATCTAAAACATTGTAAATATTCTACAGCGTTTTAACTATACAGAACCGTTTAAAAGCGCACATGAAAGTTTATAAAAGTAAAAGAGGCGATCCACCACCACGGACAGGCAGCCAATGCAGTCCTACATTGCCTCTTGGCTTGAGCAACAATTATCCCTTCGCCTGTATGTACTTCAATAAATTTTGTTTGGCCTGTCGCTTTATTTTGTTTTGGAAAAAGGAATTCCAGCCAATTAATACGCCGGGGATACCAAAGGCCTGCTTACTCCATTTGTGCAAACTGAAAGCATCGCTGTGTTCAATTATTTTTCCATCAGCAAAACGCATATTGGCTTTTATTTTGTTAACCACCCTGTTGCCTGTTTTATAAAATGTGTAAGTGGCTACCCAATCGCAGGTGCTGTATTCTTCATCAAGGGTTACAATGTTACCATAGGTTAATGTAAAATCTTTGGCTTTTTTACAAAGCATCTCCCACATGCAGTTGGCTTCTTCGCCTTTTAATAATCCAAACACGGTATCAAAAAAAACAATGTCATCGCTGTAACAACTGTTCATGCCGCCGGCATCCAATTTTTGAAAAGCTGTGTAAAATTTTTCTATCAGTTGGGTGTTGGTATTCATAATTTTTAGTGGCTAAGTTTCGCTAAATTTAGCATTCTAAAATTATTTATGATGAAAAAAATGTTCTTGTTGTTGTTAATAGCTGGTCTTTCGGCAACTGTAGTGGCACAAAATGAAGACAGCACCTGGTTTGTAACCAATTATTATAAAATAGAACGAATGGTGCCAATGAGGGATGGGGTAAAATTGTTTACCTCCTTTTATATTCCTAAAGACACAGTGGAGAAACATCCTTTTTTAATGACACGTACCCCTTACTCCTGCTCGCCTTATGGCGAGGATAAATTTTTACCGGTTTGGGGACGCTACCAGATGGGCTATGTAAAAGAAAAATACATTCTTGTTACGCAGGATGTGCGTGGCCGTTACATGAGCGAAGGAGATTTTGTAGATGTGCGACCATTTAACAAAAATAAAAAAACAAAAAAAGAAGTAGATGAAGCCAGCGATACATACGATGCCATTGACTGGATGCTGAAAAACATTCCCGGCAACAATGGTAATATTGGTGTGGTGGGTACCAGCTATCCAGGGTTTTATGCTACAGAAGCGGCCCTCAGCAACCATCCTGCGTTAAAGGCGGTGAGTCCCCAGGCACCGGTTACCGATTGGTTTATTGGTGATGACTTTCACCACAATGGTGCTTTTTTTGCATTGGATGGATTTTCTTTTTACTCAAGCTTCGGCAAGCCACACCCCAAGCCTACTAAAGATTATGGCCCAGGCTTTAGCACACCCATTAAAGACAATTATAAATTTTACATGCAGGCGGGAGCCTTAAAAAACCTTGCCGTAATGATGGGTGACAGCATAAAATTCTGGCAAGAATTGTATAAGCACCCCACCTACGATGCATGGTGGAAGGCAAGAAATGCAAGAGTTGGTTTATACAATGTTAAACCGCCCCTGTTATGGGTAGGGGGCTTGTTTGATGCGGAAGATTGCTTTGGTGCATGGAACTGTTATAAAGCAACCAAAGCACAAAGCCCTGCTACAAATAATAAAATTGTTATGGGCCCATGGTACCACGGACAATGGAGCCAGGAAGGAAGTTATTTAGGTAATGTTCGTTTTGCATCCAACACTGCTGGCTGGTACCAGCAAAATATTGAAATGCCTTTTTTTAATTATTACCTCAAAGGCAAGGGCTCAATAAATGATATCAGCGAAGCCAATATATTTTTTACGGGCGAAAATAACTGGAAAAAATTTGCGCAATGGCCACCAAAGGAAGTGGAAAATAAAGCATTGTACCTGCAGCCGGATGGCAGGTTAACTTTTGAGCAAACTACACCCGCAGCAGGCATTACTAAAAATACAGGCAGCTTTACAGAATATACCAGCGACCCTGCACACCCTGTGCCTTATACCGAAGATGTACACGATGGCAGGACAAGGGAATACATGACGGATGACCAGCGCTTTGCCGGCAGAAGGCCCGATGTACTTAGCTTTAAAACAGATATTTTAACGGAAGAACTTACACTCGCAGGACCGGTGTTAGCAGATTTGATGACAAGCATCAGTACCACAGATGCAGATTTTGTAGTGAAAGTAATTGATGTTTTTCCAGATGATTTTGAGTACGCTGCTGATATGAAAGGAGATGAAAAAAACTACCCAATGGGTGGTTATGAAATGTTGGTACGGGGCGAAATTATGAGGGGTAAGTTCCGCAACAGTTATGAAAATCCTATCCCATTTGTGGCCAATAAAATAACCGAAGTAAAATATGCATTGCCCGATATTGCACATACTTTTAAAAAAGGGCATCGCCTGATGATACAGGTACAAAGCAGCTGGTTTCCGCTGGCAGACAGGAACCCACAAAAGTTTACCAATCTTTACACTGCTGATGACAGTGATTTTCAAAAAGCCAATATCAGGATTTACCATGACGCTGCCAATCAAACAAAATTTATTTTACCTGTTTTAGCAAAATAATATGCGACAATTATTCAGCTGCTTTTTACTTTTTGCAGGCTTTGGCGTTACAGCTCAAACTGAAACCAATTATGTAAAGGAACACTTCACAAAAATGGATACCACCATAACCATGAGGGATGGAATAAAATTGTACACAATCATCTATGTGCCAAAAGATGCCACGCAGCTGTATCCTTTTTTATTGGAACGTACCCCCTACTCTGCCGGTCCTTATGGCGATACAACATATCCATCTTCTGTCGGTCCTAACGAAACACTGATGAAGGAGCAATATATTTTTGTGTTACAGGATGTACGTGGCCGGTACATGAGTGAAGGTATTAACCTTGAAGTGACACCTTATCTTGCCAATAAAAAATCTGCAAAAGATGTTGATGAAAGCAGTGACACGTATGATACCATTGACTGGTTGCTTAAAAATATTCACAACAATAACGGACGGGCAGGCATTGCCGGTATCTCCTATCCTGGATTTTATGCTACTGCCAGTTTACCAGGCGCTCACCCTGCATTAAAAGCGGTAAGTCCACAGGCGCCTGTTACAGATGAATTTATTGGTGATGATGCCAACCACAATGGTGCTTTCTTTTTACTTGATAATTTTAATTTTATGAATTATTTTGGTGCCATAAGCAAAGGCCCAGTAACTGATTATGATGGTCCGGTTTTTAATGCACTTACAAAAGATGTGTACTCATTTTTTTTAAAATTAGGTCCTGTAAAAAATACGCAGTCAGAAAAATATTTTAACCACAAAAGTTATATCTGGAACGAATACCTGCAACATGATACTTACGATGCCTACTGGAAGGCCAGAAATATACGCAACCATTTAAATAACATCAACATACCCACTTTGGTAGTTGGTGGCTGGTTTGACGCAGAGGATTTATTTGGTGCCCTGCATACTTATGAGGCCATTGAAAAAAGAAGTACCTCCAATAAAAATTATCTTGTTATGGGGCCATGGACCCATGGTGCCTGGGAAAGAAAAGAATGGAGCCAATTTGGTAATTATGATTTCGGCAGCAATACCAGTAAATTTTTTCAGGATAGTATTGAAGCCTGTTTTTTTAATTTTTATTTAAAAGACAAAGGCAATTTTAATAACAGTGAGGCTACTGTTTTTGAAACTGGAACTAACCAATGGAAAAACTATACCACCTGGCCGCCGAAAAAAAGCACTGCGATAAATTATTATTTAAACAGCCATAATAAACTTACTGTGCAAAAAAGCACAGGTAAAAATAGTTACGATGAATATACCAGCGATCCGGCAAAGCCTGTACCTTATACCAATGGAATTTACGGTCGCAGGTTCGACGGGTACATGGCCGAAGACCAGCGCTTTGCCGCCAACCGCCCGGATGTAGTGGTTTTTGAGACCGATGCATTAAAGGAAGACATTACCCTGGCAGGAAAAATAATGGCAGATTTAAAAGTAAGCACCACTGGTACTGATGCTGATTTTATTGTAAAACTAATTGATGTGCTGCCTGACAATGAACCCAATCCCAATAACGCACCCGCAGGTTTGCAGATGGCAAACTATCAACGCCTGGTAAGAGCAGAAGTAATGAGAGGAAAATTTAGAAATAGCTATGAAAAACCTGAACCTTTTATCCCAAATAAAATTACGGCTGTAAAATTCAATTTGAATGATATATCGCATACCTTTAAAAAAGGACACAAGATAATGGTGCAGGTGCAAAGCAGTTGGTTTCCACTTATAGACAGGAACCCACAAAAGTTTATGCGAATACCTGCGGCGAATGAAACTGATTTTAAAAAAGCTACCATCCGTATTTATCACGATGCTGTAAATTTATCGTCTGTTACCCTGCCGCTTATTCAATAACCTGTTGGATTATTGAAATAACAAATTATGACAACCTGCTTTTGTTTGCCGGCAAAAAAAGTTTTAATATAGTTGGTTGTAATCTTGTAAACGAAAACCTCAACTATAACAAAGGTTCGCTATCTTTCAAAAAATACCTTTTAAATTGTTGTAGTTGTAAATCAGTCAATTTTTATATTAATAGTATTCAGCTTACTTTATGGAGATAAAAGAATTAAAATTGGTTGTAAAAGAATCAACCTTGCCAGGTGCTGGCAAAGGCTTGTTTACCGAAGAATTTATTGCAAAAGAAACCTGTATTATTGAATACAAAGGCACCATCAGTACATGGAAGAATGTTAAGCATGATGATGGGAATAATGCCTATGTATTTTTTGTAAGCCACCGGCATGTAGTGGATGCCTGCGATCACCTGCACGAACTGGGCAGGTATATCAACGATGCAAAAGGATTACAACAAACCAAAGGCCTTAGCAACAACGCCAGGTATGAAGTGATTAAGAAAAGAATTTTTATTTATGCCACAAAGAATATCCCCGCAGGGTCAGAAATTTTTGTGGGCTATGGCAAAGAATATTGGGATACCATTCGGTCGCATAAAAAACACGACGAAAAAAAGCAAAGAGAATTAGCGTTGTAATTACCTACTGCTTCTCTAAAAAATTTTATATCCCCATATCATTTTTTATGGATTGTTACTTTTTTGAAAAAAAGTTTACCAGGTACCTGTCTGATAAAACTGAACAATAATCTGTAAAAACCGTTGCTCGTACTTTGCCTGTATCAGGGTTACTTTTGCTTTATCATAATTTGATTTTGCTATTACGTAGTCCAACGTGGCAGTAATCCCATTTTCTATTTTAATAGAAGCATTGGTAACCGTTTGCTGCAAAGCGGCCACCTGTTGTTCTATCAATACAATTTTTTGATTGGCATTGTCTAAATTCTGCACTGCTCTTTCTACTGCATTTCTAAGCTGATTTTTTATAGATACCAACTGGCCATCTACTCTCACAATAGCCGCATCAGCACTGGCAATACGCATTTTAGCCTGTAGTCCATTTAATATGGGTATGCGCAACGCCAAACCAAAATTAGAATTGATATTGGCATTTAACTGGTTAAAATAGGTAAAGGGTTTTGTGGTTCCATTTCTAACACTGCTTTTTTGTTGTACATAATAATCAGATCCGGCCACATTTATAAAATTGTCTGGTGAAGTAGTTACAATATTGGAAGAAGTTCCATCGGGAACAAATTGTGTTTTATTTACTGAAGAAGAATAGGTGCTGCCTGTATTGGCAAAAAAAGCCAAGGTGGGGTAACGAAGTCCTTTTGCAATTGATCTGTCGAAAATGGCGGATCGCTTTTTCTGTTCAATGGTTTGTACATCGGGTAAAAATTTTAAGGCTGCTTCGTACACTGCATTTGCATCAGGAGCGTTGGCGATTGCATCAGCAAGCGGTTCATCTGCTTTAAAACTAACCTCTTCGTTACGCTGATAATTCATGGTAAGAAACAAGTCAAGCTTTGCCAGTTCAATGCTATTTTTTGCATTGGCAAGGTTTAATAATTCTGTAGCCAGTTGTGCATTTAAATCAGCCAGTTGAGATTCTGCCAATACACCTGCTTCTACTTTTTTATTGGCAACAGATAGTTGTTCCCTTGTAGCAGCTAACTGCAATTCAGTTGCTTTCGCAATTTCCTGGTTGCTGATTACCTGTAAAAAATTACGGATCACTGTTAAGGCAACCAGGTTTTTTGTGGAGGCCATTTCTTTTTCGCTAGCCTGCAAGGTGGCATTGTTTCGTTTTATAGTATTGCTTGTTTGTAAACCATTGAATATATTAAAATCAAGACCAAGCCCATAGTTACCAAAGCGGATTGTTTGATCAATAAACTGGTTGCTGAAGGGATCAATACTTCTCCCGGTATTAGTGCCCTGGTTTAAATTAATATTGATATTGGGCAATCGTTGCGACTGTGCCTGTTGC
>JAYWAU010000438.1:0-3448 GCA_043782265.1 Ferruginibacter sp.
ACCAACTCCTCCGGATTATCAGCACTCACTAATTTGACACCAGCTTTTGCAGGCGGCAAATCAAATGAAGCAATCGAAGTAAAAGTATCCATTGCAGCAGGTTCTACCACTTTTAACGGTTTGCTTCTGGCACCCATAATACCTTTCATATTTGGAATTCGTTGTTCTGCCATACCTTTTTGACAACTAACAACTACAGGCAACTGCACTTTGGAAGTTTCTTCACCGCCCTCAATTTCACGGTTGATCATAGCAGTGGTTCCTTCAAGTGCAAATTTGGTAGCAAGTGAAACATAAGGCAGGTCAAGCAATTCGGCTACCATGCCTCCAATAGAAGAGCCATTGTAATCAATCGTTTCTTTTCCTGTAAAAACAAGGTCGTAATTACCTTCTTTTGCAATGGTGGCAATCTGCGATGCAATGTAGTAACTGTCATGGCTGTCTGCATTTACACGAATTGCTTCATCACCACCCAAAGCCAATGCTTTCCGGATAATAGGATCCGTATCTGCAAGGCCAACTGTAACAAGATGAATAACAGTAGCAGCATCAGCTTCCTTCAATTCAATAGCCCTCACTAGTGCATACCATTCATCGTAAGGATTGATGATCCATTGTACGCCATCAGCAGCGAATTTCGTATTGTTATCAGCGAAGGCTATTTTTGCAGTGGTATCAGGTGTTTTGCTGATACAGACTAAAATTTTCATGTAAGTCTTTTTTCGGCTGCTCTCTTTTGAATGAAAAGAAAGACAGGAGTGAAGAAATAAAGTTGTTTATGCAACTAATAACAAAGATAAGTGTTGTTCAGATAAATAATATAAAAAAAGAAAAAATAATTGTTACATGAGCAGGATAGAAAAATTACTGGAATATTTAAAAACATCAGAGAAGGATAGTTTTCTGCAACATGCGCTGGCACTGGAATACATCAAGGTGGGTAATGATGAGGAGGCTCGAAAACTGTTCAATGAAATTTTATTAAGGGAGCCAACTTATATTGGTTCTTACTATCATTTGGGCAAATTATTAGAGCGGGTGGCAGATTTTGACAGAGCAATTAGAATTTATAAAAGAGGTATGGAAGAAGCGAAAAGGGCAGGAGACAACCATTCGTACAATGAACTGCAGGGAGCACTGGAAGATTTAGAGGAGTAAAGTCTCCATCTCTGCCGCGACGGGAAACTTTAGCAGAAGTTTGTTACTTATTCTTTTGCCTTTTTTGATTGTTAGTTTCTAAATTTCTTTATCCCGGATATGAAGCTCTTTGGAACTTCATTGGCAGCTTGTCCGCTGCGGCAGATCGCACTCGTTACATTAGTATTTCATGGCTTCGTTAGCTTTCAATTCAAATCAGTTTTTTATTACCGGTTACAAATTTATTAATGGAACTTTTTAAAAGATTTATAGAATATAATATAAAAGAAAATCTCTTTCAAAAAAAAGACAGGTTATTGCTTGCTGTAAGCGGCGGTGTAGACTCTGTTGTATTGTGTGACTTGTGTAAGCAGGCGGGCTACAATTTCGCCATAGCGCATTGTAATTTTAAATTGCGTGGTGCAGCAAGTGACAGCGATGAAAAATTTGTACAGGCCCTTGCTGCATCATACAATGTTGATTTTTATGTAACAGTTTTTAATACAAATTCTATTGCAGCAACAACAAAAAAATCTATTGAAGAAACAGCCCGGGAGCTACGCTACAACTGGTTTAAGTCACTTTGTGTAGAAAACGATTATCAGTACATCGTAACAGCGCACCATGCAGATGATAATATTGAAACAGCGGTGATGCATTTTTTTAGAGGGACCGGCATTAAAGGTTTGCGGGGCATTTTACCAAAGCAGGGTAACATTGTCCGTGCATTATTGTTTGCACGAAAAGATGAGCTGGAAGCTTTTACTAAAATCAAACAACTTGCATTTGTTACAGACCATACCAATGCAGAGAATGAATACACCCGCAATTATTTTCGCAATACCGTTCTTCCATTGGTAAGCAAAAAGTATCCCGAAGCCAAAGAAAATATCCTTAAAAATATTCAACGTTTTACCGAGACAGAAATTTTATACCGTCAGTCTGTTGATGTACACATAAAAAAACTGGTTGAACAAAAAGGCAATGAAGTACACCTGCCTGTTTTAAAATTGTTGAAAACAGTTCCTGTGCAAACTGTTGTTTACGAGATCGTAAAAGATTATGCTTTTACCGCACACCAGGCAGATGAAGTGATAGCATTATTGAAAAGCGAAACAGGTAAATATATTCAATCAGCAACCCACCGGATTATTAAAAACCGAAACTGGCTTATAGTTGCGCCCTTGCAAAATACCGAAGCACAACATGTTTTAATTGAAGAAAAAGATACCGATGTTGATTTTGAAGCAGGTACCCTGCACATTGAAAAACTTACAACAGCAAAGGCGCAAATAGTAACAGATAGTTCCATCGCTTTTTTACATGCGGCTGCGATAACCTACCCTTTGTTGTTGCGCAAATGGAAACAAGGCGATTATTTTTATCCGCTGGGCATGCAAAAGAAAAAAAAACTGAATCGTTTTTTAATTGATCAGAAATTATCGCTTACCCAAAAAGAAAATATCTGGGTAATAGAAATGAATAAAAAAATAATCTGGATAGTAGGTAAACGAATTGATGACCGTTTTAAAGTTATGCCTTCAACTACTAATTTGCTGCAAATTAATTACCTGCCAAAATGAGGATGCGAAAGCTCCTGTAAGATATCCGGAAATAATTGCGGCGACATTACTGCAATCAGGACTGCTGTAAAAATTAACCCAAATAAGGAGCCCCATAAATGAGCATCATGATTAACATGCCCCAGGTTTTTCTTCGACATGTAAATGCAGTAGCCAAGATAAACAAATGCAAATACTACAAAGGGCATCGGGATAAAATAAATAAGGATAGTACCCCATGGTTGAAATAAAATACAGGCAAATATTACAGCCGATACTGCTCCCGAAGCGCCCAACGCCCTGTAATTATCATCATCCTGGTGTTTTAAATAACTGGGTATATCTGCAATTATAAGTGCCAGAAAGTACAGCAAAAGATAAGATACATTTCCGCCGAGGCCATATTGTGCAAAGTAAAATTCAATGGCACTGCCAAAATAATAAAAGCTGAACATGTTAAACAGCAGGTGAATAAAATCAGCATGTATAAAACCGGAAGTTACAAAGCGGTAATATTGTTTTTCTCTTTTTATGAGATAGGGCCACATAATGGTTTTATCAATAAAATCTGCATTGGAAAAACCAATCAATGATACAATCACATTGATAGCGATTAATATAAAAGTAATAGGGGCAGCAGAAAAATTCATACAAATAATTTAGCTTCAAATCTATCGTATTATTTTAACTATGGTGATATTTTTCGTTGCGGTTAATGCTACAAGCCCTGTATACCTGTTCTGCTAAAA
>JAYWAU010000439.1:0-3439 GCA_043782265.1 Ferruginibacter sp.
ATTAAAAAATGGCCTGGCACAATTAGCCGTTTATACATTGGCCCAAAATATTGCAAGTTTAATACAGGCACCGCAGCGGGGTATTATCTCTTCTTCAATTGCCGCACTGTCAAAGGCATGGAAAGATAAAGACATACCAAGAATTGACAGGATTTATAAACAATCTTCTATCAATCAGCTGATTTTTGCTACAGGCATGTTTTCACTGATATGGCTAAACTTTTCCGATGCGGTATTTAGCTTTCACATGCAAAAGGGATATATAGATGCTAAATGGGTTTTCTTTTTTATAGGATTTATGAGAATTATTGATATGGGCACCGGGGTGAATGCACAGATCATCGGCACATCTACCAAATGGAAATTTGAATTTTTTACAGGTATCATTTTAATTCTCTTAACCTTGCCGCTAAACTATATTTTAACAAAATACTACTATGGAATTGTGGGAACAGCGATTGCAAATCTTATTGCCTTTACCGTGTACAACTCAATACGATACTTGTTTCTACAGAAAAGATTTAACCTGCAACCCTTTACCAAACAAACAGTCTACACAATTTTACTTGGCCTGGCCTCTTTTTTTATTTGCTACTTTTTATTTAATAATTACCATGGCTTTCCGGGTATGTTTATTAGAAGTATTTGCTTCATTGCTATTTATGCTGCCGGCACTGTATATTTAAAATTATCGGTAGATGTTTTACCGGTTTGGAATACACTACTGAAAAAAACAGGCATAAAAAAAGGAGAATAAAATATTCTCCCTTATAAGTTAAATAAACAGTTATCCATTATTTGCAAACCCTGCCACCCCCAATAAATTTTCTTCCATAATAGTCATCTGTTAAACTATTAATAGTTACCCCGTTTTTAACACTGCTGTGTACAAAATAATTATCTCCCAAATAAACGCCCACATGGCTTACCCCACCTCGTGTGTTAAAAAAAACAAGGTCACCTTCAACTAGGTTTTCTTTTGTAATCTTTTCAACAAGTTTGTATTGTTCAGTTGCTGTACGTGGCAAGTTAATTCCATATACTAACGATAATAGTTTTCCTGTAAAGGCACTACAGTCAATACCCTGTTTATCTTCTCCGCCATATTTATACCGTGTTGCCCACCATTCATCTATAACATTAAATAATTCAGTATTGGAAATAGTTTCTACTTCCCTGTCCATAATCATCGCATATTTAAACTGAAGGGCTGAACATTCTTCAATATTTGCCACACTCGTTAAATTAGCAATTTTACTAACCTTAGCAACGCTAATTGCTTCCACAGGTTTATCTACAGGTACATCAGCCGAAATTTTTTCGGGCGTAAGTTCAATACCTTCAATAAACTTTAAAGAAATTTTAGGCTTGCTTTTATTAGCCATACTCTCCAGGTTAATACTGGTTTGGGCTGAAGCGGTAAAAGATGTTCCTGAAAAAATGCCAATGGCAACAGCAACAA
Source organism: Ferruginibacter sp. (assembly GCA_043782265.1). Classification (GTDB taxonomy): domain Bacteria; phylum Bacteroidota; class Bacteroidia; order Chitinophagales; family Chitinophagaceae; genus Ferruginibacter. Next base: position 1,463 of record JAYWAU010000439.1, read on the forward strand.
AAAATAAGTTTTTCATACGTAAACTTTTAGGTTTTAGACGTATGCACGACTTAGTCTTGTGTTATTTGATCTTCTGATGCTTCTTAAAATACACTGTTTAGCTATTCTTTTCTATAAGTCCTGTCCTACAAACAATTAATAAATAAATGTGCGCAAAGATAAGTTGTATATGGTTAAAATGCAACCTTAAAATATTTGAAACCTATCATTACACTACGTCGTGTGGAAAAACGAATTAAAAAGCTATTTTATTGTTTACGATATTTGTATCAATTGTGATTGATTACGATGTATGTACCTCCATATAAATGAAGAACATTAAACAAAGAAATAATTTTTAGAACATTAAAAGATAAAAAATCCCTGTTGGGATGCAGACTATGCAGTTTTCTCACCTTCACGTACACACCCAATTTTCTCTACTGGATGGAGCTGCTTCCATAAAAAATTTATTTAAAAAAGCAATCGAAGATAAAATGCCTGCATTGGCCATCAGCGATCATGGCAATATGTTTGGCGCATTTGAATTTGTAAAGGAAGCCTACAATCATAAAAATGCGGATGGCACTTTAAAAGTAAAACCCATTGTAGGTTGTGAGTTTTATATCACCACTGACCGCACCAGGAAAACTTTTAGTAAAGAAGAAAAAGATCCCCGCCACCACCAGATATTATTGGCAAAAAATGATACCGGATACAAAAACCTTGTAAAACTTACTTCGCTTGGTTATATAGAAGGTATGTATTCAAAATATCCACGAATTGATAAACAACTGATTCATAAATACCACCAAGGATTAATTGCAACTACCTGTTGCCTGGGTGCATTAGTACCACAAACTATTTTAAAAAAGGGAGAAGCAGAAGGCGAAAATGAATTTAAATGGTGGCTGAATATTTTTCAGGATGATTATTATGTAGAGTTGCAGCGACATGGTATACCCGACCAGGATAAAGTGAATCTTGTATTGTTGAAGTTTGCAAAAAAATACAATGTAAAAGTTATTGCCAGTAATGATTCGCATTATGTAGATCAGAAAGATTTTAATGCCCACGATATTTTATTGTGTATTAACACGGGCGAAAAACAAGCCACACCTGCCCTGCGTGAGTTTAGCGATGATGATGTAATGACCAAGAACAAACGTTTTGCATTTCCAAACGACCAGTTTTATTTAAAAACCGGTGCCGAAATGTCAAAAGTTTTTGAAGATATTCCTGAAGCAATCGACAACACCAACGAGATCGTAGGTAAAGTAGATCTGCTGGATTTGAAAAGAGAAATATTACTGCCTTTTTTTGAAGTACCTGCTAATTTCAAATCACAAGATGAATACCTAGAACATCTTACGTGGTGTGGTGCCAAAGAGCGTTATAAAATTATAACCCCTGAGGCAGAAGAACGATTACAATTTGAATTAAGCATCATCAAAAAGATGGGCTTTGCCGGATACTTTTTAATAGTAGGAGACTTTATTAAAGCAGGGCGTGATATGGGTGTTTTTATCGGCCCGGGACGTGGTTCTGCTGCTGGTAGCGCAGTGGCTTATTGCATCGGTATCACAAATATAGATCCTATAAAATACAACTTACTATTTGAAAGGTTTCTAAACCCAGAACGTAAGTCCATGCCGGATATTGATACAGATTTTGATGATGAAGGCAGACAGAAAGTGTTGAATTATGTGGTACAGAAATACGGTAAAAACCAGGTAGCCCAAATTATTACTTATGGTACCATGGCTGCTAAATCAAGTATTGCGGATGTGGCAAGGGTAATGGATTTACCCATTGCTGAAAGCAGGGCCATTTCTAAATTAGTGCCGGAGCGGCCAGGCATCAATTTAAAACGATTATTGCATGCGCCCTTTACAATTAAAGAAGCCAAAAATGGTGAAAAATCTTTAGAAGAAAAAGAACAGTTACAGGGCGATGATATTGAAAATGTAAAAAAATTACGTGAGCTATACGCCGGTT
>JAYWAU010000440.1:0-3438 GCA_043782265.1 Ferruginibacter sp.
GCAATGGCGTAAAAAGTTTTCAGCCACAAGTAACATTCGTTTGTTTTACAGGGCATCTACTAATTTCCCTTCTGTCAATCAATTGCAGGATGTAGTAAACTTATCCAATCCACTAAGGGTTAGCAGCGGCAATCCTGAACTGAAACAATCTTACACAAACCTGGTTTCTGCACGCTATTCGTACACCAATTCAAAAACAAGTAAAAGTTTTTTCGCCAATTTGTTTTTGCAAACTGCTGCCGATTATATTTCTAATGCTATTTATATTGCGCAAAATGATTCAATCATACAACAAGGCATTGTATTAAAAAAAGGTTCGCAACTTACCAAGCCTGTAAACCTTGATGGCTATAAAAGCCTGCGTACTTTTTTTACTTATAGTATGCCGGTTAAATCATTAAAAACAGTGGTAAATTTAAATGCAGGATTTACCTACGCTAAACTTCCAGGGTTGGTAAATTACACTACAACCATTACTAATAATTATACCTACAATGCAGGTGTAGTTTTGGCAAGTAATATCAGTGAGTATGTAGATTTTAACGTCTCATACAATGCTAATTTTAATAATGCCACAACTATATCAACTACCAGTTCCAGTAATAAATACGTTAATCAAACTGCCGGAGTGCAATTAAATTTATTAGATAAAAATGGGTGGTTTATAAAAAATGATCTTTCTGGCCAGTCATATACGGGTTTATCAGCAGGATTAAATCAAAGCTTTTGGTTGTGGAATGCTGCCATTGGAAAAAAAATCTTAAAACACCAGGCTGGAGAATTAAAGCTATCTGTATTTGATTTATTGAAACAGAACCAAAGTATTGTGAGAACCGTTACAGGTGCCTATATAGAAGATGTTCAAAGCCAGGTATTACAGCAATATTTTATGCTGACATTTACTTATAATCTTAAAAACTTTGGTGTTGCTGCAAAACCTGCAAACAGTAATTTCAAAGGCAGAGAAGGAATGAATGGCCCGGGTATGGATGGTAGAAATCCATCCTTTTAAGTATTTTTAGATTGGATTTTAAAAATGGAAAGTCTTGAACCAATCTGAAGTGGAGTTAATTGGGAAGTTACAACGTGGAGAGCAGGAAGCTTTTAGTCGAGTTGTGGATTTATACCAGGACATGGTATACAATACAGTCCTTAGCATTGTGCAAAATGAAGCAGATGCAGAAGATATAACCCAGGAAGTTTTTTTGCAGGTGCACCAAAGTGTAAAATTGTTTAAAGGAGATTCAAAATTTTCTACCTGGCTGTATCGCATAACAATAACAAAGTCGCTGGATTTTGAAAAAAGAAAGAAACGTAAAAAGCGGTTTGCATTTGTGCAAAACCTGTTTGGTGAAAAAGAAGAAGCGGTCAATTATCCGGTAGAGTTCAATCATCCGGGAGTGTTGTTGGAGAATAAAGAAAAGGCGGGCGAGTTATTTAAAGCATTGCAGCAAATACCCGACAATCAACGGACTGCTTTTACATTAAGCAAAATAGAAGGATTGAATAACCAGGAGATAGCTGCCATTATGAATACTTCTTTTTATGCAGTAGAATCATTATTGGCAAGGGCAAAAACAAGTTTAAAGAAAAAATTAAAAGACTATTATTTACAACAATCAGCTAAATAAAAAGCAATGACAAACGATGAAAATATAGATCGGCAAATTGAAGAAACCCTAAATAGCTTAGACGAAATAAAAAGGGCTTCACCAAAACCATACCTGCTTACCCGTATTAATGCACGACTGAATAACCAGGTGAAAAGTTTTTGGGAAGGTTTGGCTGTATTTATCAACAGGCCGGCTGTGTTAGTTTTGGGGCTGTGTTTAATACTTGCTGCAAATGTTTCCGTTTTATTGCTGAATAAATCTTCATCAATTAATACTGCAACAGAACGTTCTATAAATTCTGTTACTGATGAAGATGAATATTCCACCAGTTTTGCTACTATCGATAATTTTGAAAACTCAGAACCATAATGAATACACAACCTAACAACAAAAGACTTCTTATCATCATTGGTATTTTGTTACTTGCCAACCTGGTGTTGGTATCTTTTTTTATACTGAATAAGCCGGTAGCTAAAAGGCCAATACGTGGTGACAGAAAGGCAATGATTACCTCTTTTTTACAAAAAGAAATTGAATTTAATCAACAACAATTACAGCAATATGATTCTTTGAATGAGCAGCATCGAACTAAAATAAAAGCAATGTTTGATGCAGCAAGGAGTGATAAGGAAAATGAGTTTAAACAACTTGCCACCGACAATTTCAGCGATTCATCAATTATTAATACTGCTACTATATTTGCTGCTAAGCAAAAAGAAATAGAAATAGTAATGTTTAAACATTTTAAAGATATCAGAATGCTTTGCACTCCGCAACAACAACCAAAGTTTGATTCGCTATTTTATAAAATGCTAAGCAGAAGAAATGAGGATAGAAAAAAATAATCTGGTTTGCGACTGTTTCTTTTAAAAAGGTCGTCTAACATAACAGTTAAAATAAAAATCACACATATGAAAAAACAAATAGCATTATCTATGGTTGCAATGTTAGTAACAGTTGCATCCATAATGGCACAAGGTCAGGGAGGCCCACGCATGACAGTTGAAGAAAGAGTAAAAGCTGTAAATGAAAAGTTAACAGATTTTAAATTGGCCCCGGATAAACTGGCCAAAACTGATAGCATTTTTACTGCGTATTACACCACCATGCAAAAAGAAAGAGAAGCAATGATGAGCTCCGGTGGCACCCCTGACAGGGATGCAATGAGAGCTAAAATGTTGAAACTTAACATTGACAGAGATGAACAATTAAAACTCATTTTTACTGACGACCAGTTTAAAAAATGGAAGGATGATATTGAACCAGCTATGCGGCCACAAAGGCCAAGCAGGCAGTAGTAAAACGATGGTTATTTTGGTTTTTTGATTGAGCGCATAAAGCCCTGTTTCTTTTGAAGCAGGGTTTTATCATACTACTATCCTGTAAAGAAGAAATGGGGAAGACTAATGCGAAGAGAGAACTTATTTATTGAACTTTACCGGGGATGGATGTACCCTGCAAAATTATTCCCGCTCAGCGGATGGGGTTATCTCCTTTAATACATTTTGTATTCTCAGGTTAATTGTTTCGTAATCGCTAAATCCTTTCGAGATTAAATAAAACTTAGCATCATTTTGTTGAATTAATACCTGGGGGAAACCGGTTACCTGCAAATGTTTGCACAAGGCAAATTCGTAATGGGCCTTATCCTTATATTCTTCATTTTTTAGTTTGGTATAAAATTCAGTTTCCGGTATTTTATACTTTTCCAGTAAATGGCGGTAAGCTTCATCATCGTCTAAATCCCTTCCCTCGTAATTAAGTGCATATTGCATATCGGCAGCAAAAAAAATAGCCTCATCAGGAAAATAATCTTTAAACACAC
>JAYWAU010000441.1:0-3424 GCA_043782265.1 Ferruginibacter sp.
CTGCATCCGCTTCCTGTATCCATTCTCCTAAACCATAATTAGCGCCCTCTGCAGTTTTAGGAATATATTTTTTTGGAATGTTGTTGGTTTGTATAGTTTGCATTTGTGTAATTGCAGCTTCACTTAAAATGCGCTTACCCATAAAAGTTCCTTTATTCAAAATCATGGTTAAAAAATTCATGTAATCCGTAGGTGATGAGAAAGCTCCTCCCGAAGGATTTATTGCATCTTCTTCACCAATAAAAGAGCTGCTTCTCATATTCAGTGGGCTAAAAATCCGCTGCTTCATCAAAGCCTCAAATTTCTTTTTGCTGATAACTTCCAAAACTCTGCCGGCAATATTTAATCCTATCTCTCCATAAAAAAAAGAAGTGCCGGGGTTATTGGCAATTTCTCTTTTTGCAAAAGAATTTACTTCATCTTCCAGCGATTCAAATTTTTTACGTTCAAATATTTTAACTAATGTTTTTTGATTATCGGTAATTCCTGTTAAGTGAGATAAACACTGCCGGATGGTAATATAAGATTTCCCATAAGTTTCATAAATGGGTAAAAATTTGCTCACCCTGTCATCCAAAGAAAGTTTGCCTTCATCAACAAAAGTCATTACCAATGCAGCCGTAAGCCATTTACTGCAACTGGCAACAGGAGCTTTACTTTTTATTGTAAAATCGCCCAATTGCTTTTGGTATATTATTTGGCCATTCTTATAAATCAAGGCTACCAGGTTATTGCCCAGTGTCTTTTGATTGGCTATTAGCAGTTTATCAACCTCACCAAAATTATATTGGCTTTTACCAAACAGACAGACTAGCAGTAAACTCAATGCCAGCATGAATTTTAGGCAGATTGATTTAATTAAATGCGACATAATTTCCTACATTTTAAATTGGATAAAGATTTGACTATCTTATAAAGTTATTCGAAATAAAATAATCAAAAGCAGTACTTGTTTTCGCTTAATTTCTTACTGAACTTTTTTAACATAATTGTTACGAATTAAGAGTAAAGTTATCTGTGAAACAGGCTTTTAAAAAAACTAATTAACGACTAATAAAATTATCTATATATGAACCTGAATAATTTCACCATTAAGGCACAGGAGGCCATTGCTCAATCACAGCAACTGGCTTTCAATAACAAAAATCCAAATATTGAAACCGAGCATTTACTAAAAGCTTTGTTAAGCGAAGAAGATTCGCCGATTGAATTTTTACTAAAGAAAAATAATGTCAATACAAGTTTTATTGAGACTAAAATTGATGAGAGTCTTCAAAAATTACCAAAAGTACAAAGTGGAGAACCTGCTCAATCTGTAAGTAGGGATATGAATAGTGTGGTATTAAGAGCCACTAGTGCGTTAAAAACTTTTGGAGATGAGTTTGTAAGTGTAGAATATTTATTACTTGCTATTTTGCAGGGAAATGATAATAGCGCTAAGTTATTAAAGGATGCAGGCCTTTCAGAAAAAGGTTTGATAGCAGCCATTAAAGAACTTCGTAAGGGTTCAACTATTTCTTCCCAAACAGACGAAACACAATTCAATGCGCTAAACAAATACGCAAAGAATTTAAATGAAATGGCAAGGGCGGGCAAATTAGATCCGGTTATAGGACGTGATGAAGAGATACGGAGAACACTTCATATTTTATCAAGAAGAAGTAAGAACAATCCTATTTTAGTAGGTGAGCCGGGGGTAGGTAAAACTGCAATAGCAGAAGGCTTGGCCATGCGAATTGTAAATGGTGATGTGCCGGAAAATTTGAAATCAAAAATCATTTATGCATTGGATATGGGCCAGTTAATTGCTGGAGCTAAATACAAAGGAGAGTTTGAAGAAAGATTAAAATCGGTAGTAAAAGAAGTTGCAGGAAGCGATGGTGATATTATTTTATTTATTGATGAAATTCATACACTTGTTGGTGCTGGAGGTGGCGATGGGGCAATGGATGCAGCCAATATTTTAAAACCAGCTTTGGCAAGAGGAGAGTTAAGAGCAGTGGGTGCAACCACACTTAGTGAGTATCAAAAATTTTTTGAGAAAGACAAGGCATTAGAACGTCGTTTTCAAAAAGTAATTATTGATGAACCGAGTGTTGAAGATGCTATTTCTATACTGAGGGGTTTAAAAGACCGCTATGAATCTTATCACCATGTATTGATAAAAGATGAAGCTATTATTGCAGCAGTAGAATTATCGCACCGATATATCACAGATCGTTTTTTACCTGACAAGGCCATTGATTTAATTGATGAAAGTGCAGCGAAACTTAGGTTGGAGATGAATTCAATGCCGGAAGAATTGGATAAACTGGAAAGACAGATTCGCCAGTTAGAGATTGAAAGAGAAGCAATCAAAAGAGAAAATGATACAGCTAAATTAAAGGAATTGAATTCAGAAATAGGTAATCTATCTGTGCAGCGTGATACCTTTAAAGCAAAATGGCAGCAGGAAAAGGAAGTAGTTGAAAAAGTACAATCTGCAAAAAGCGAAATTGAAAATTTGAAAGCGTCTGCCGAAAAAGCAGAAAGAGAAGGGGATTATGGTCGTGTTGCAGAAATAAGATATGGAAAAGTTCAGGAGCAGGAAAAAATTATTGAAGAACAAACCAAATTACTGGATGACATCAGTGAAAAACGTTTGCTGAAAGAAGAAGTGGATGCTGAAGATATTGCTGGAAGTGTAGCAAAAGCTACAGGAATTCCGGTTATGAAAATGTTGCAAAGTGAAAGAGAAAAATTATTACACCTGGAAGAAGAATTACACAAAAGAGTGGTTGGCCAGGATGAAGCTATTGAAGCCGTAAGTGATGCCATTCGCAGAAGCAGGACCGGGTTGCAGGATCCTAAAAAACCAATTGGTTCATTTATATTTTTAGGTACAACAGGGGTGGGCAAAACTGAGTTGGCGAAGGCATTGGCAAACTATTTATTTGATGATGATGGTATGATGACCAGGATTGATATGAGTGAATACCAGGAAAAGCATTCTGTCAGCAGGTTAGTAGGGGCACCTCCCGGATATGTGGGATATGATGAAGGAGGCCAGCTAACTGAGGCAGTACGGCGTAAACCTTATAGTGTTGTTTTATTGGATGAAATTGAAAAGGCGCATCCTGATGTATACAATGTGTTGTTGCAGGTATTGGATGATGGGCGGTTGACAGATAATAAAGGCAGGGTAGTAAATTTCAAGAATACCATTATCATTATGACGAGTAATATGGGAAGCCAGATTATTCAGGAAAATTTTGAAAAAGTAGACGAAAGTAACAAAGAACAGGTAGTTGAAAGCACAAAAGCAGAAGTAATCAGTTTATTGAGACAAACAATCAGGCCCGAATTTTTGAACAGGATAGATGAAGTGATTATGTTTCAGCCTTTAATGAAAAAAGAAATCAAGGGCATTATTGGCATACAATTG
>JAYWAU010000442.1:0-3421 GCA_043782265.1 Ferruginibacter sp.
CAATACTGAAATTATATTACCGCCAGTAAAGAGGGAAGAAAATTTTAACAGGAATGTTCATACCATCATTTACAGCAAGCATGCCCGTTGCCGCATGGCCTGCAGGCATATAGATGAAAGTGAAGTAAAAGAGATTTTAGCAGCGGGACAGATAAATACGAACAAAATAGAAGAAGATGAACGGGGCAAAACTTATCCACTGGAAGGAGAAACGCACGACAAACAACATGTGCGCATTGTATTTGCACCCAAAGGAGAAGATAAAGTGGAAGTAGTTACCTGCATTGATTTAGATACAGAATGGCCCTGCGATTGCAAATAGATTTTCACATTTTTACTACATAAAAAGCAGTAAGTTTGCGCCTTAACGATTAGTAATATTTTAAAATGAAAATAAAATCATTACTGGCAAAACCTTTTGCCGGATATATATATAAACAGATAAAAAAAGGAATGGAAACTGCTGTGGAAGATCAGCAAACCATCTTTCAAAGTTTGATAAAAACAGCAGCTAAAACAGAGTTTGGTAAAGAACATGGATTCGAGGATATAAAGTCCGTAGAAGATTTTGCTAAACTGGTTCCCATCAGAGATTACGAAGAATTTAAACCTTACATCGAAAAAATTAAACAGGGCAAACACAATGTTTTATGGAAGGGGCAACCCATTTATTTTGCCAAAACAAGCGGTACTACCAGTGGCATCAAATATATCCCCATTTCAAAAGATTCCATTCCGAATCATATCAACACGGCACGCAATGCCCTGCTAAGTTACATGAGCGAAACAGGCAACACAAAATTTGCGGATGGAAAACTGATTTTTTTAAGTGGCTCTCCTGAACTGGAAAGAATTGGCGGTGTACCAACCGGGCGCTTAAGTGGTATTGTAAACCATCATGTGCCAAGGTATTTACGTGCCAACCAGTTACCTTCTTACGAAACCAATTGTATTGAAGAGTGGGAAGAAAAACTGGATAAAATTGTAGGGGAAACCATCGAACAAAATATGACACTCATCAGTGGTATACCACCCTGGATGCAGATGTATTTTGATCGCCTTACAGAGAAAAGCGGTAAAAAAATTGGAGAGCTATTTCCCAATTTTAGTGTGATGGTGCAGGGGGGCGTAAACTTTGAACCTTATAAAGCAAAACTCTACGAAAGCATTGGTCATAAAGTAGATTGTATAGAATTGTATCCTGCCAGTGAAGGGTTCTTTGCCTTTCAGGATTCGCAGGAAGCAGAAGGATTGTTGCTGAATACAGACAGCGGTATATTTTTTGAGTTTGTACCCGCCGGTGAAATCTTTAGTGATAAGCCAACAAGATTGACTTTAAAAGATGTAAAAACAGGAGAGAACTATGCCCTTATTATCAGTAACAATGCCGGTTTATGGGCCTACAATATCGGTGATACCATTAAATTTATTTCTACCAATCCCTATCGCATTGCAGTTACTGGCAGAACCAAGCATTTTATCAGTGCCTTTGGCGAACATGTTATTGGCGAAGAAGTGGAAGCAGCATTAATGAAAGCCGCCAACGAAGAGAATGTACACATCACTGAATTTACGGTAGCACCTATGATTGCAACAGATGCAGGCAAAAGCTTTCACGAATGGTTTGTTGAGTTTGAGAATACACCTGCTGACCTGGCAGCCTTTGCAAAAAAAGTGGATGATAACCTGCGAAGAAAAAATGTGTATTATGATGACCTGATAGGCGGTAATATTTTGCAGCAACTTAAAATAGCTCCTGTAAAAAAGAATGGCTTTATCGACTATATGAAAAGTGTAGGCAAACTGGGAGGGCAGAATAAAGTACCTCGTTTAAGTAACGACAGGAAGATTGCAGAAGTACTAAAAACTTTTATATCCAACTGATATAAAGTTATTTTGATTATTGCGAATGTCGGATAAATTATCGTGCCTATATGATGCCTCTAAATTTTTTAGAAATTTTACCATCTTTTATTTGTAAAATGTTATACATTTGCATCTGCTGATTAACAAAATCAAAAAGTGAAAAGTAAAACACTATATTTTAATAACATTTATAACCACGCAACGGAATTATTAGTTCCGGTTTATACTGTATTGGTTACATGTCCCCGACGTAGTCCTGGTTGCTGATAGGACGAGCAATTAAAACCTGCCCCTGTCAGTGAAAAAATCTCCAAAAACAGGTTCTTACAAATTCTTATTTTACATCTTTAGTTCAATTTTATACAATTGGAAACGAATAACATTATAGTTAGGGTTGCCACAGCCGGCGACAGCCACTACGCAACCACCATTACTGACGAAATGGCCTCCTCTGCACAGGCAAGAGGTACAGGCATAGCCAAACGTTCACCCGAATACATCGAAAAGAAAATCCAGGAAGGTAAAGCTGTTATTGCAGTAACTACCGATGGAGAGTGGGTAGGCTTTTGTTACATTGAAGCCTGGGGGCACGATCAGTTTGTAGCCAACAGCGGTTTGATAGTTGCACCCGCATTTAGAAAAAGCGGTGTAGCCAAACAGATCAAACGCCGCACATTTGATTTGTCAAAAGAAAGGTATCCGCATTCAAAAATATTTGGTTTAACTACCGGCCTTGCCGTGATGAAGATCAACAGCGACTTGGGATACGAACCCGTTACTTATTCTGAGTTAACAGATGATGAAGAGTTTTGGGCAGGTTGCAAAAGCTGCGTGAACTATGATATACTCATGAGCAAGGAAAGAAAGAATTGCATGTGTACAGCAATGTTGTATGATCCTGCGGATCATTTTGAACCCGAAGAAACCAAAGAAGATTTTAAACAGCATTCTAAATTGTACGAACGCTTTATGCATGTAAAGCAAAGCCGTTTGTTAAAGCTGTTAAAGAAAAAAGATGGTGGCGGAAGTTTGCCAAAATCTTTATTAAGATATTTTCATTTAGCATAAATAAATTATTGGTTGATGAGTAATACTGGTGTTGAAATAAAAAATGAAACTGAAACTGAATTACATCCGAAACGTAAAATCGTGCTTGGTTTTAGCGGAGGCTTAGATACATCTTTTTGTGTTAAATATTTAACGATTGATAAAGGGTATGAAGTACATTCTGTGATAGTTAATACAGGAGGCTTTACATCCGAAGAATTGAATGCAATTGAAGCCCATGCTTACACACTGGGTGTTACTACACATACTACTGTTGATGCTGTAAAAGATTATTATGATACCATCATCAAATACCTGGTGTTTGGTAATTGCTTAAAAAATAATACTTATCCGTTGAGTGTAAGTGCTGAAAGACTAAGCCAGGCCTTGCACATAGCCGCTCATGCCAAAGCATTGAATGCAGATGGCGTAGCGCATGGCAGCACCGGTGCAGGAAACGACCAGGTACGTTTTGATATGATCTTTCACATTCTGATACCTGGCGTTG
>JAYWAU010000443.1:0-9467 GCA_043782265.1 Ferruginibacter sp.
TTAGACATTTTAAATCGCCGGTTCCAGTAAGAGAGGTAAGCCTTGTTACCCACCGTGATTATGTAAAGAAAAAACTGGTGGATGTATTGAAAGAAGAAATCATTTCAGCAGTACCTCCTAAAATTATGCTGAATAAAAATAAGAATGTTGTACAGATCTGACTCCTTAAAATTTAAATTAGCAATAAATCATAACTCCAAATTGTTGAAAAATTTCAAAACCCGCATTCAATCTATGTTCAATCTTCAGTAGTGTAAATTTATAAAATGAACAAAAATACCAGGCGGCTGTTATTCTATTTTTTAGTCATCATATATTTACATCTTAAACTTAAATAATTATGGCAATTGAAATTGGGCAAACAGCTCCGGAATTTACTTTACACGACAGTGACAAGAACAAAGTAAGCCTTTCAGATTATAAAGGTAAAAATGTAGTGCTTATATTTTTTCCGCAATCTTTTACTGGTGTATGCACTAAAGAGTTATGCAGTTTGCGTGATAATATTGCATTGTACAACAACGCTAACGCACAGGTACTCGGCATTTCGGTAGACTCTGTTTTTACGCTTGGGAAATTTAAGGAGGAGCAAAAATTAAATTTTCCTTTGTTAAGTGATTTTAACAAAGAGGTATCAACCACTTATGAGGCCATTTACACCGATTGGATTTTAGGTATGAAAGGTGTTAGTAAACGCTCTGCATTTGTGATTGATAAGGAGGGCATTGTAAAATACGCAGAAGTATTAGAAAGTGCAGGTGACCTGCCAAATTTTGACGCCGTGCAGCAAACCCTTGCCTTACTTCACTAGCATATTGAAATAAAAGGTTCAATAAACTTAACAGCTTATTGAACCTTTCACAATAAATTGTATTTTTTTTTGTTTAATGACTTACCTGTTCTTAAAAAAGAATTAACTACATTTACATAACTGAAATATTTAATAATTATATCAATTATTTTATTTGGATTAACATTTACTTCTTTTGCTCAAAATAAAATTGCCGGAAACACCGGTGATCCATCTGCGAAGTTGATTAAGTATTATCCAAATCCTGCTACTACGGCAATTAACTTCGAATTTATACGAGGTTACGATAAGTCATTTTATCTACAGTTATATAATTTTATGGGTAAAAAAGTATTGGATGTAACAACACTTTCCCAACTTAATAATCTATCCTTAAACGGATTTTACAGAGGTGTATATATTTTTAGACTCAGTGATAAAAATGGTAACATTATTGACTCTGGAAAATTCCAGGTGGTTAAATAATTATTTCTTCGTCTTTATCTCTTATCTTTTTTACCCGGCTTCCATATTTCAATTAAGCTTTCCAGGCGTCGCACACTTTTACTTTAACCATTCTATTGAACATAAATCGAAGTCTCCGATTAATACTTCACCAGCTTTTATAATTTATATTTTTATAAAACCTGCACAATCAAAAACTTTAGATAATGCGTATTTTCCTGCCCACGAATAATTGGGTGATCAGCAGATTGTGCATTAAATACTACCTGTCTTATTTTTCGCTTGGCATCTTTGGCAGCCATGCTAATAATATCTAAAAACAACTCGGGTTTCACAAGATTAGTGCAACTGGAAGTTACTAAAAATCCACCTGGTTTAACCAGTTTCATTCCCCTTAAATTAATCTCCTTATAACCAGCAACTGCTTTATCAATGGTGCTTCTACTCTTTGTAAACGAAGGCGGGTCAAGCATTACAATGTCCCATTGCTTTCCTTCTTTACTCCATTCCTTCAATACATCAAAAGCATTTACGCATTCAAAGCGGCAGATATCTACCAACCCGTTTAATGCTGCATTTTTATTACACATGTCAATAGCGCTTTGCGAAATATCTAAGCCCAAAACAGCCTTTGCGCCATAATGAGCTGCAGATATTTCAAAAGATCCAGTATAACAAAAAGCACCCAGTACATCTGCTCCATTTACGATATGTTGAATAGCACGGCGGTTATCCTGCTGATCTAGGAAGTATCCGGTTTTTTGTCCGTTTGCAATGTCTACATTAAATTTTATTCCATTCTCCTTAATGATAATATTGGTATCAAAAGGTTCGGATAAAAAACCTTTGTGTTGTTCCAATCCTTCCAGTTCTCTAACCGGTACATCATTGCGTTCGTATATTCCTTTAGGTGAAAATATTTTTCCCAGTGCAGCAACAATTGCCGGCTTCCAAACATCAATACCCAAGGCAAGGGTTTGTATTACAAAATAGTCATTGAATTTATCGATTATTAATTGTGGAATATCATCTGCTTCACCAAAAATTAACCTGCAATTTTCTGTATAACCCAACGTTTGACGATATGCCCAGGCCTGTTTTATTTTATTATAAAAAAACTGGTCATCAATCGTTTCGTCTTTATCTCTTGTAAGCAAACGAACCATTATCTGCGATTGAGGATTTACATATCCTTTGCCTATAAATTTTTTATCATGCGTAAACACATGTACGATTTCACCTGCTTTGGCGGCAGCGTCTAAAGCTTTGCCGCGATTTATTTCGTTGGCAAAAATCCAGGGGTGACCACTTTCTACCCGATTACCAACATTTTTATTAAGAAAAAGACTTTTCATGCCGCAAAGGTAACTTTTAACGTGTCAGGCTGTTCATTATATCAGAAATAGTCCATATAATTTGCCAATTTGGCTGTAAAGCAAGGCTTGGCAAAATGTTTGACTATCGTACATTTGTACACATTTAGGGTGCCTTCGTACGATATTTTACAAGCGAAGTTTTAAATATTAATTATATGGAACAGAAAATAAAAGTAATAGGAGACGATCAAACTTTATCAGAAGCCATACAGGGTTTTGGAGATATTAATTCAGATGCAGATATTCCTGGAAATACCCATTTATCTAATCCTGAAGAAGATAACCTGGCGGAGAAAATTCAGGCTGAACTGGAAGAACAAAAGGATAAATACATTCGTTTGTTTGCTGAATTTGATAACTACAAACGCCGTAGTGCCAAAGAAAGAATTGAACTAATTCAAACTGCGGGTAAAGAAGTAATTACTTCTTTACTGGATGTGTTAGACGACAGTGAAAGAGCTGAAAAGCAATTGCAGACAAGTAATGATCTTGAGCAGATTAAAAAAGGCATTGAATTGGTATTTGGAAAACTTAGAAGTACATTACAAGCTAAGGGTTTAAAAGCCATGGAAAGTATCAATACTGATTTTGATGTAGAGAAGCATGAAGCCATAACAGAAATTCCGGCCCCTACCGAAAAATTAAAAGACAAAGTAGTTGACGAGGTTCAGAAAGGATATTACTTGAATGATAAGATAATACGGTTTGCCAAAGTGGTGGTGGGCAAATAGGAGACTTGTCGAAAAGATTGAATACTTGTGAGATTCTTTTTAAAAAAAATCTCACAAGTATTCTGTACAATTTCAGCCAATAGCTATCGGCTGAAACTACGGTGCCGACCATTGAAAAAATGCTGATAACAATTTAGTATAACAACATGTTTGTATCCTTTTACAAGGTCAGACGTAAAACAAAATCGCCCTTTAGGGAAACCGGGTTATGAAGAAAGATTTATATGAAATATTAGGCGTAGCAAAATCTGCATCGCAGGATGAAATAAAGAAGGCTTACCGCAAGGTGGCAATGCAATTTCACCCAGACCGTAACCCCGGAGACAAAGCTTCAGAAGAAAAATTTAAGGAAGCTGCGGAAGCTTATGAAATACTAAGTGATGCAGATAAAAGGGCACAATATGATCGTTTTGGTCACCAGGCATTTAATGGTGGTAACCGTGGTAGTAGCGGCTTCGGTGGTGGTGGCATGAACATGGACGATATCTTTAGTCAGTTCGGAGATATTTTTGGAGATGAAAGTCCGTTTGGTAGTTTCTTTGGCGGTGGTGGTGGACGCCGTTCTTCCGGCGGCCGGAGTCATGGTGTTAGAGGTAGCAATCTTCGTATTAAAATAAAGCTGAATTACGAAGAGATGGCGAAAGGTGCCTCTAAAACTGTTAAGGTAAAAAAATATGTGCCTTGTACAACCTGTAATGGCAGTGGTGCTAAAGATAAAAACAGTGTGCAAACGTGCAGTACCTGCAGTGGAAGCGGGCAAGTAAGAAGAGTACAAAATACTTTTTTGGGGCAGATGCAAACAGTAACTACTTGCCCTACCTGTAACGGCGAAGGAAGTACCATTGCCAATAAATGTACCAGTTGCAAAGGTGAAGGCCGTGTATACGGTGAAGAGACAGTTACGATAGAAATTCCGGCTGGCGTACAGGAAGGTATGCAACTGAGTATGAATGGTAAAGGTAATACCGGTGAACGTGGCGGGGCGAATGGCGATTTAATAATTTTAATTGAAGAAGAGGCACATGCTCAGTTACACAGAGATGGTTTGAATGTTGCTTTTGATTTACATATCTCGTTTCCGGAAGCTGTTTTTGGTACTAACATAGAAGTACCTACTATTGATGGAAAAGCTAAAATAAAAATTCCACCAGGTACACAGAGTGGCAAAATATTTAGGTTAAAAGGTAAAGGCTTTCCTTCTGTAAACTCTTACGAAAAAGGGGACCAACTAATACATGTAAATGTTTGGACACCGCAACATGTTAGCACCGAAGAAAAAGCAATGCTCGAAAAAATGCAGGAAAGTGCAAATTTTGAGCCTAAGCCAGAAAAGAGTGATAAGTCTTTCTTTGATAAGGTAAGAGAAATGTTTGCTTAGTTAAGTATTTTAGCTTTCTTTTTACCGTAAATCTTTTTTGCATTAGCAATAAGCTGTAGAAACTGTTTTTGGAGATAGTTTGCAGGATCGTAAGCATTGTTGGCAATATTTTCAATTTCTGTCCAGTCGGCAATAGGAAGATATTTAGATTGCCTTACTTTCATTCCAAACATGCCAACTGCCGCTCCAAACTGAAACTCTTTATCAATTTTATTAAAAGCAAGATAATTGGGTGGACAATTATAGTTTAATATGTTTTGCACTTTTGTAGTTGGCAAGGTATACTTTAATGATACTTGTGCAGGAAATATTAAAGTTGATGAATCAAGTGCGCCAATAGATGCAGAGGGAGTCACTTCAAAAATAGCCAATACACTATTTCCGCTCCCTATATCACCCCCTTCCAATTCGCCAGAACTGTCGGCAATAGCATCTCTTTTATTATCAAAACCAATTAAACGATAGTCTTTTATAACTGATGGATTGAAACGTACATTCAGAAATACATCATCTGCCACCGAAAAAAAAGTTTGTGTTACTTCTTTTACCAATACTTTTTCAGCTTCATTTATATCATCAAGATAGGCATAATTGCCATTGCCTCTCTTGGCCAAAATCTCTAGTTTGGAATCTTTAAAATTTCCCATACCTACACCAAGACAGGTTAAATAAACACCCGATTTTTTCTCTTTTGTAATAAGATCTTCCAATTCTTTCTCTGATACTTCACCCACATTAAAATCGCCGTCTGTTGCCAATATTACCCTGTTATTACCTCCTTTAATAAACGTGCTTTCTGCAATTTTGTAAGCAATTCTAATTGCTGATTCTCCTGGTGTATCACCATTTGCTGTAAGTTCTTCTATTGATTCTATAATTTTTTGTTTTTCTGCCCCGCTGGTAGGCTGAAGCCAAACTGAAGCAGTTCCACCGTAGGCAACAATTGATACTGTATCTATTGCTCTTAAATTTTTAATAAGCATTTGAAAGGCTGCCTTTACAAGAGGTAGTCTGTTAGGCATTTCCATGCTGCCGGAAGCATCAATTAAAAAAACAAGATTGGATGGAGGCACATGCTCCATATCCAGTTTACGTGCATTAACATTTAAAAATAACAATTTGCTTTCCACGTTCCAGGGGCAGTCTGTCACCTGTGATTCAATACTGAAAACATCTTCTTTTTCAGGTTCCCTGTAATGAAGATTAAAATAATTTAATAGTTCTTCTATACGTACGGCATCCGGAGGAACCATACTTTTTGAATTAATAAACCTCCGGATATTACTATACGATGCCTTATTTATATTAAGCGAAAAACCGGTATTTGGAAATTTATTGACATTTACTATTTCATTTTCAACGAGTGAAAAATAAGATTCATCACTTACATACCAACTGTAGGAAGAAGAAAAATTTTGATCTTTTGTAATGGAAACTAATTTAGGACGGTTTTTGCTAATATTGGTAGATAAGGGCTTTAAAACAATCTGTTGAAATACCTCCGTTTTTACATTGAGAGATTTTGTTTCGAACCCTTCTAACATTATGGTAAGAGAATCTTTAGTACCGCGGCAGGATATGCCAAAACCACCTGTAGTACCTGAGAAGTAAACGTTCTTATCAGAGTTCAATAATATTTTTACATTCTGCAAAGGTTGATTTTTCTCGTCCTTAATTTCCCCACGCAGGTAATATTGCGCAGTGGCACTTTGAACAAAAAGTAATAGGGATATATGGATAATTATTTTTTTCAAATCACATAAAGTTTCAGAAAGTTATAAAAATTATTTGAAAAGATAACTTAATGTTGTCTGATGAGGTTTTTTAGTTTTCTACCAACTGGTATATCTCTGCCAGATTTCTCCCTAATCCATCATAATCTAATCCAAAGCCCAGTAAAAATATATTAGGCACATTAAATCCCAGGTAGTCTATTTTAATTGGATATTGCAGTGCTTCCGGTTTGTGAAGTAAAGCTGCAATTTTTAAGGAAGCTGGTTGCTGATTTTGCAACTGAGGTAAAAACTGGTGCAATGTATTACCTGTATCCACAATATCTTCAATAATTACTACATGCCTGTCCTTTAATGGTTCATCTAGCCCAATAGAAGTGATTACATTCCCTGTTGAACGGGTTCCTTTATAGGAAGCTAATTTTATAAAACAAATTTCTGCGTCAATATTAATTTCTTTAAAAAGGTCACTTGCAAACATAAAAGAACCATTCAAAATAGCAATAAATATTGGCCTTTTACCTGCATAAGCAGTGTTGAGTTCTGCTGCCAATTCCTTTATTCGGTTATTAATAACTACCGCACTGATATAGGGCTTAAATTTTTTGTCATTTACCTTAATTTCTGACATTATTAAAAAACGGTTATTTGATGATAATTATTTAGAAACAATTAATTGCTGGCCTATCTGTAAATCGTCTGTGTTTAAATTATTCCATTCTCTTAATTGCTGTACAGAAACCTTGTATTTTTTTGCTATGCTATACAATCCTTCCTTTGGTTGTACTGCATGTGTTTTAGCAGTTGTATTGATGCTGGATGTATTTTCTGCGGCTTCTTTTATCGCACCAACCTGCTGCGTTTCGGCTGTAGGCTTTAAATATAATTTTGTACCAACCGGTACAGCTGTTGTTTGGGTTAATTGATTGTAAGATAATAGCGGCATTAACTGAATACCATTTTTCTGTGCAACGTCGTACAGCGATTCTTCTTCCTGAATTATATAAAAATCCCTATCCCCTGTTTTTGATTTTTTTTGCAAAAAAATGATTTGGTCGTTGATAAGAATGCCATCCTTTTCCAAATCATTAAAGGCTAATAATTTACTTAAATCAATATCATTTTCAGTTGCAATTGCCAGCAAAGAAGTTCCTTTAGTGGCATTAATATATTTATGTCCATTGATAAAATTACCGGTAATTGAAACTTTAGAATCAACTTCCCTTAAAGAGCTTTCCTTTTCTGGCTTTGTTGCAGGAGGCTCTTTATCATCTTCGTATTTATCAGTTTCTATTTTGGGTACATCGTTGGCTGCTTCCAATGAATATTGTTGCAGATTGTATTGCTCGATATTTTTTATCAATATATCAGGATACTTTGGATTAGTTGCATAACCGGCCTTTTTTAATCCTCTTGCCCAGCCCTTGTAATCAGTTGGATTTAGCTTAAATAAAGATGCATACCTGTCAGTACCTCTTAAATAATTACTATGGTCTCTGTAAGATGCCTCGGCATCTTTGTAACTGCGGAAACATTCACCCGCTGCATCATCGTCATGACTTACACCCTCACCCGTCCAGGAAGTTTTACACTTTATTCCAAAATGATTATTAGACTTTTTTACCAGGTCACTGTTGCCACTTTCTGTTTCCAGTAATCCCTGTGCAAGCGTAATGGCTGCAGGCACACCCATTCTTTTCATTTCCCTTACAGCAAGTTCTTTGTACATTTCAATATATTCCTGCGGTTTAATTGTCTGCGCAGTTGCAATTGAAAAATCAATCGCAACAAGAGCAAATAAATAAAGAATTTTTCTAAACATAACGAATTAAAATTTTAAAAAACTGCTCTTAATTACAACTTTTGAATTAATAGCAGGCCATCTCTTACAGTTAACAAAACCTGTTCTACTCTTTTATCATTTTTTACATGCTCATTAAAAGCATCCACAGCTTTGGCATTTTTACCAATAATAGTATGCTCTAATACCTGGCCGTGAAATAATACATTATCAGCAATGATAATCCCGTTTTGTTTTACAGATGGCAAAATTAATTCGTAATAATCAATATACCCTGTTTTATCTGCATCAATAAAAACAATATCCCACACTTCATTTAAAGTTGGAATGATTTGTTTAGCATCGCCTACATGTAATACAATCTTATCTTTATTAATCGACTGCTCAAAATAAGCCCTTGCTGTAGCGGCATCCTCTTCTCTTAATTCAATTGTATGAATTTTGCCTCCCCTTTGCAACCCTTTGGACAAACACAAAGCACTGTATCCTGTAAAAGTTCCAATCTCTAAAATCTTTGTTGGCTGTAGTAACCGGCTTAAAAGCGTTAAAAAACTTCCCTGCACATGACCACTAAGCATATGCGCTTTGGCATGTGTTTGTGTAGTATACCTATTTATTTCCTGCAAAAGCTCATCTTCAGCGGTTGAAAATTTTGCTGCATATGCTTCTGCTGCAATATTTACAAGTTCCATTTGTATGGTTTATTTTATTACAACAGTGCCATTCCAATTTGCTAATTAAAGAATGGCACTTATTAATATTACAAAAGTAAAATATTAATTGAATGGGTTACTGCTTTTTTGATATGATTAACAAGCCTGTAAAAGTGAGAAGACCATTAATTATCAAAATTTCAATGCCTATTACATAGCCATTGAAAAAATGTGGGGCATTGGTTTGTAGCAGGTAACAAATTACAGGACTTACTAACGCTATTAATGCAATAATAAAATTATCGGGCAAGCTACGTTTTGTTAAAATACCAAATGTAAATAATCCTAATAAAGGGCCATAAGTGTATCCTGCCAAATCCAAAATTTTATCAATAATAGAACGGCTGTTTATTTCTCTAAAAATTAATATACTGATAAAAAATATGGTGGTCATTATTAAATGAACGGTAAGCCTGAGCTTTCTTTTTTGCTTTTCATTTAAATCATCCCTTTCTTTAATCCCTAAAATATCAATACAAA
>JAYWAU010000444.1:0-9451 GCA_043782265.1 Ferruginibacter sp.
CATGTTGCCAGCGAAAACTAAAAACAATATAAAAGTAAAGTGAGTATAAAATGTTGCTTTCATAATAACTTTAAAGGTATAACGAAATTATTAACCGAATAGTGTGCCTTATGTTATCTAACTTTTAATTGTGTTAAAATACTTTTTTCTAATTTAATCCTGCCAGGCTTTCCTCAATTGTTTTGATTCTGGCTTCAGCATCAGCCAGCTTTTTTTGCTCTAATTCAATTACTTCTGGTTTGGCATTTTGTACAAACCGTTCATTGCCCAGTTTTTTTTGTACACTGGCTAAAAATCCTTGCTGGTGCTCCAGGTCTTTCAACAGATCTGTTTTTAAAGTTATACTATCAAGCTTTTGTTTACTTTCTATGTAGAATTTATTTTTTTCTACCGCCACAACAATACTGTTTGATACCGTATCATTGGTATAAAATATGGCAGCCGCATTTACCTGTTTGATTATAATATTTTCTATGGCTGCAAAAGATTTTGTAGCTGCTGTTTGAATGTGTAGCTGAATTGTTTCTTTTGGCTTAAGTTGGTTTTTATTACGGGCGTCTCGTAAGGCAGATATTACCTGTTTTAATAATTCACCCTGTTGAAGAATAACAGTATCAGTAACTCTCGGTATTTCATATTGCGTTATACAAAGGTCAGTTGACTGTTCTTTCAGCAGGTGATAAATCTCTTCTGAAACAAATGGCATAAAAGGATGTATCAATTGCATCAGTTCCTCAAAAAACAACACTGTTTTATTGTATACCGCAGTTTCTATGGGTTGTTCAAAACCGGGCTTCACCCATTCCAGATACCAGCTACAGAAATCATCCCAAATCAGCGAGTAAATTGTTTTTAATGCTTCACTCAAACGGAATTGTTGCATTAGTAAATCAACTTCTGTTTTAACCTGGTTCAGTCTGTTTGCAAACCAATCGGTGGCAAAGTTGTGTGCATTCAATTTGTTATCATTGGTTGCTATCTGCGATTGCCTTGCTTCCCACATCTTCACCAGCTTCAATGCATTCCATAATTTGTTATTAAAATTACGGCCTTGCTCCAATGCACTTTCATCAAACATTAAATCGTTGCCCGCAGGGGAGGATACCATAATACCGAACCGCACCGCATCTGCACCATATTGATTTATCAATGCCAGCAAGTCAGGAGAGTTACCCAATTGCTTACTCATTTTTCTACCCAGCTTATCCCTTACCATTCCGGTAAAATACACATCTTTAAATGGAGGCTTACCTGCATATTCATACCCCGCCATAATCATCCTTGCAACCCAAAAGAAAATAATATCCTGCCCCGTAACCAATGTTGTAGAAGGATAATAATAGGACACATCATCATTGCCGGGGTGGCTAATACCCTTAAAAACTTCCATAGGCCAAAGCCAGGCGGAGAACCAGGTGTCAAGCACATCTTCGTCCTGTGTTAGTTGCAAGTTTACAGTTTCAGGGTTACTGATATGCAATTCTTCTAAGCTTTCAGCAACATATACATTACCATGCTCATCGTACCAGGCAGGTATTTGCTGGCCCCACCAAAGTTGACGGCTGATACACCAGTCTTTAATATTTTCTATCCAGTGGGTATAAGTATTTTTAGCTTTAGCCGGATGAAACTGAATGGTATCATCGGTTACAGCCGTTAAGGTTTCAGGGTTTCTTTTAATAAACTGTTGCATATCAATAAACCACTGCAACGATAAACGGTGTTCAATCACTTCACCTGTTCTTTCACTAGTTCCCACCTGTCCTTTATAATCTTCAGTTTTCTCCAGCAAGCCCAACGCACTGATATCCTCCACAATTTTTTTACGTAATGCAAAACGATCAACACCATTGTAAGACAAAACAAGTTCTGAAGGATTTTCATCCAATAAATTTTCAACAGTAAATTTTCCGGAGTCATCCAATGTATCAATCACTTTCAGGTTATGCTTAATGCCAAGCATATTGTCATTTTTATCGTGTGCCGGCGTTATTTTTAACGCACCTGTTCCAAAATCTGTGGTTACATATTCATCCGCAATAACGGGTATAATTCTGTTGATGATTGGTACCAATACTTTTTTACCAATCAGGTGAATATAGCGTTCGTCCGTTGGGTTTACACAAATGGCAATATCCCCTAAAATAGTTTCGGGCCTTGTAGTTGCCACAGTAATTCCATTACCGGAATTATCATTTAATTTATAAGTAACGTAATATAGCTTTGAGTATACCTCTTTAAAAATTACCTCTTCATCACTCAATGCAGTCAGGCTTACAGGATCCCAGTTTACCATTCTTTTTCCCCGGTAAATAAGTCCTTTATTATGCAGGTCAACAAATACTTTTATTACGCTTTTGTAATAATCGGCATCCATAGTAAAAGAAGTTCTGTTCCAATCTAAACTACAGCCGAGTTTTTTTAGTTGCTGTAAAATAATGCCCCCATATTTCTCTTTCCACTCCCATGCATAAGCCAAAAATTCCTCTCTTGTTAAAGACGATTTCGCAATGCCTCTTTCTCTCAACATGCCCACCACTTTAGCTTCAGTAGCAATTGATGCATGATCGGTTCCCGGTACCCAACAGGCATTTTTTCCCTGCATTCTGGCACGACGAATTAAAATATCCTGTATGGTATTGTTAAGGCAATGGCCCATATGCAATACCCCGGTAACATTCGGTGGCGGTATAACGATCGTGTATGCTTCCCTGCTATCTGGTGTGCTGTTAAAATAGCCTTTTTCTAACCAGTGTGGATACCATTTAGCTTCTGCTTCGTTGGGTAAAAAATTCTTGCTCAGTTCCATGCTTAAAATATTTTGTCCGGGCTGCAATGCAATGTGGTACATCGTTGCGCTTGTCCGCCGTGGCGGATCGCCCTCTTGTACCACATACCAAGTGGGTACTTTTTATATTAATTATTTAAAACTTCTTATTTCTTAATAATTGCAAATGTACGAATTGCAGCATCAAATTTTGCAGCCTGTCAGCAGTGGCATTTTAAAGGTTAATAACAATGCTTTGCACCCCATAAAAAGATAGCTGCTATCTTTGCTGGCTAAATATTTGTATTGCAAAAATCCCAACAGAATCTAAAGCTTCAGAAAATAATAACTTTCATTAGTATTATTCTTTTTATCATGAAGCTGGTAGCCTGGTATCTTACCGGTTCTGTGGCTATTTTAACAGATGCCTTAGAGAGTACTGTGAATGTTGTAGCAGGGCTTATTGGTATCTACAGTTTGTATGTTAGTGCCAAACCAAAAGATACCGATCACCCATACGGACACGGGAAAGCGGAATTTCTTTCAGCGGCTATAGAAGGTACACTTATTTCTGTAGCTGGTATAATCATCGTATATGAATCCATCAATAACCTTATTCATCCGCACCCTATACAGGCATTGGATTATGGAATCTGGATAATAGCTGCTACGGCCGTTATAAATTATGTAACCGGAAGTATTTGTATTTCAACAGGAAAAAAAAATAATTCGCTTGCACTTATGGCAAGTGGTAAACACTTACAAAGCGATACTTATTCTACAGTAGGTATTATAGCAGGACTGGTATTGTTGTATTTTGTAAAACTCCGGTGGATAGATAGCGCCATTGCTATACTCTTTGCTTTTATAATTATGTTTACCGGGTATAAAATTGTACGTACCTCTGTGGCCGGGATAATGGATGAAGCTGACACAATTTTACTGGAGAAACTGGTGGTAATGCTAAACGCTAACAGAAGACCTAATTGGATTGATGTACATAATTTACGAATTATAAAATACGGCGGCACTATACACCTTGATTGCCATCTTACTGTTCCATGGTATTTAAATGTGCACCAGGCGCACGGGGAAATTGATGCGCTGTCTGCTCTAGTAAAAAATGAATATGGAGAATCAATGGAACTGTTTGTGCACTCAGATGGCTGCCTTGATTTTAGCTGTAATATCTGTAGCAAAGATGATTGCACTGTAAGGAAGCATCCTTTTGAGCAAAAAATTGAATGGACAATGGATAATATTGTTTCCAATAAAAAGCACAGGGTTATTACAGCGTAATAATCTGTCGTAATAAAAGGAATCACAATTAATTTATTGTAAGATGTTTTTTACCCGTGCCCTTCAAATAATTTGGCAACACCAAATGCAGCGGCAGCAGCCATAGCACCAATTAAAGTTACTCTAAGCGCACCCATTAAAGGATTAACACCTGTTATCTTGCTTTTAAAATAACCAAATATAAATAGGCAGATCAGCGTAGCCACTACAGATATTTTTAAAGCTTCAGAAGAATCTGTTATAAAAAAATAGGGGCTCAGGGGAATGATGCCCCCTGCAATGTAAGAGAGCCCAATATTTAAGGCACTTTTAGTGGCTCTTTTAGGATCAGGTTCTTCCAAACCCAATTCGTACTTCATCATAAAATTTACCCAGCGATTTTTATCCTGTGCAATTTCTTCGGTAGCCTGGTCTTGTAATGCCGGACTTAACCCTATGTTGGCAAAAAATTCTTTGGTTTCTTCAATTTCCTTGTAGCGAAGATTTTCAATCTCATCATATTCTCTCTTCACTTCACTTTGATAATGATCCTGTTCAGTTTTTCCTGCAAGGTATCCGCCAAGTCCCATAGCAATACTTCCGGCACAAATTTCTGCAATACCCGCAATTACGATGATAGTACTACTGCTTACGGCACCACTTAGCCCAGCAGCCAATGCAAACGGAACCGTTAGTCCATCGCTCATTCCGATAACAATATCTGTTAGCATTTCAGAACTTTTTAAATGAGCTTCGTTATGGTCGTGGTGGAGGTGCGTATCCATTATTTAAATTGATTTTTATTTTTAGTAAAGATATTAAAGTAAATGTTTGAACTGAATAAACGAGAAAGTGTATACAAATAAAACCTGGTGGCTCATAAAGGAAAGCGCTGAAAGAGCCATCGGAGGAGTAGTTTGCACTAAAAAAGAATATTGTTACATTTTAAAATGTTCTTTCATTACATTGGAATAATGTGCTATCGCTACTTCAGGTGCATCAATTTCAGGATGCCATAATTTTTCCCATTCAAAACTGTAATAACCTTTATAACCGTTGTTATTTAAAATATCAATCGCTTCAAAAATAGGGGTTTCGCCAGTTCCCAATAATGTGTATTGTTCTTTACTACCAATAAACTTAAGGTCTTTTATATGTGTGTGCCTGATGTATTTTTTTAGTGTTGCGTATACAGCGGCAGGAGACTCCTTTGTTACCGACCACATGTTTACAATATCCCAAACCATACCTACACTTTTATGATTAACAGTCTGCATAATTTTTAGAAGATCTTCTGTATGAACCAGCTCTCCATGAGATTCCAACAATACAGTTACATTTTTTCCTTTTGCATAGTCACCCAATTCTACCAAGCCGCTAATGATAAGGCCAATCGTTGCATTTCGATCCTGATCTTTTGGCAAATTGTTTGGAAAAACTCTGATGTAAGGACATTGTAATTGTTGTGCCAGGTCGATAAATTGTTTTGCATCTGCTAAATTCTTTTGCCGTTCTGCGCCATCATTGTGATGCATGGCAGCAGAAGAACCAAGATCAACAAACTTTAGCCCTTTTTCTTTCATTAATTTATTTGTAATCAATATGCTTTCAGCACTGTTAAACTCTTTACATTTTGTAAGATCAAGTTCTCTTAATATGCCACGGATTTCTAACCCGTTAAAATTATTGGCAGCAGCAAAATCAACGATTTGCTGAAAAGTCCAGTCGGGGCAACCGAGTGTGGAAAAGGATAGCAATGGCATCTTCTTTTTACTATTGAAAGAGCTGCCAGTAATACCCATTGCCAATAACACAGCTGAAGTTTGCAAAAATTCTTTACGGTTATTAAGTTTCATAATATAAAAGGTTTGTTGTAATCGTGTATCTTAAGTCGGGTTTAAAATTACATAATTCAAAAGATCATCTTTAGAAAAATAAAAAACCGGGTATTTATAACCCGGTTTTTTTACATTTTTTATTGAATCAACTGCAAAAACATTCATGCTTAATGATTATAATTTTACAACTTCAAGCTCCATCATATTTTCTGGTTTTGCCAAATGTTTAAATCCAAATTTTTCATACAACCCATGTGCATCCTTTGTACCAAGTCCCCACTTTTTTACGTCCTTCAAAGCAGGATAGTTTACAATTTCTTTTATTAATAATTTACCTAATCCCTTGCCCCTTTGATTGGGTAGGATAAACACATCCATTAGCCAGGCAAATACAGCCAAATCGCTTACCACTCTTGCAAAACCAACCTGGTTATTTTCATCATCAAAAACACCAAAACACAATGAATGTTCAATAGATTTTTCTATCGTTTTCAAACTTCGGCCTTTTGCCCAATAGGATTGCTTACTTAAATAATCAAATACTACTGCAACATCTAACTTCGATTTATCAGTTGATATGTGATAAGTATTTTCCATCAATAAAAAATATAAACAGCTCTTGATAACTGAACTGTAAAATAAAGCAAATAATAAAATTGCGATATAATTTTCATCCGCTTTTACGCCAATGTTTGTAAACTTTTATCAATAATACCTACGCATTCCATCACCTGCTCTTTCGTGATTAACAACGGTGGTGCGAAACGTATTTTATCGCCGTGAGTTGGTTTTGCCAACAAGCCATTTTCTTTTAAGGTTACACATAAATCCCAGGCGGCTTCTGGATTTGTATGTTCTATCACGATGGCGTTTAACAATCCCTTGCCTCTTACCAATGCAACAAAAGGAGAGTTTAGTTTCCTTATTTCACTACGCAACAATTCTCCCATTACCTCTGCATTGGCCGTTAAATTTTCATTCTTTAAAACTTCCAATGCAGCTATTGCAACAGCACAGGCCAGCGGGTTACCTCCATATGTACTACCGTGCTCGCCGGGTTTTATCGTCATCATAATTTCATCATCACATAAAACTGCACTTACCGGTAATACGCCGCCACTTAACGCCTTACCCAAAATCAGCATATCCGGACGTACATTTTCATGGTCGCAGGCCAGCATTTTTCCTGTACGTGCAAGGCCCGTTTGTATTTCATCCGCAATCATCAGCACATTGTATTCAGTACATAAATTCCTTATTCCTGTTAAGTATCCTTCATCAGGTACTACCACGCCAGCTTCTCCTTGAATGGGCTCAAACATAAAAGCAGCCACGTTTTTATCTTGCAGTGCTTTTTCCAGCGCAGCCAGGTCATTATAAGGAATAAGTTCAAATCCGGGCATAAAAGGACCGAAATTATGATAACTGCTCGGGTCGGTAGAGGAGGAGATTGCCGCCATAGTTCTTCCCCAAAAATTACCCTCCGCGAAAATAATTTTTGCCTTATTTTCGGCAATTCCTTTTACTGTGTAGCCCCATCTGCGTGCCAGCTTAATAGCGGTTTCGCCACCTTCTACACCTGTGTTCATTGGCAATACTTTATCGTATCCAAAATAATTGCTAATGTATTTTTCATACTCACCCAACAGATTGCTGTGAAATGCCCTGCTTGTTAAGGTTAGTTTGGTGGCCTGTTCAATTAAAGCCTTAATAATTTCGGGATGACAATGCCCCTGGTTTACAGCAGAATAGCCACTTAAGAAATCGTAATAACGCTTACCATCAACATCCCACACAAACACACCCTCTCCACGATCCAAAACAACGGGAAGTGGATGATAATTATGAGCACCGTATTTTTCTTCAGTATCAATGTACTGTTGAGTATTGGCAGATAATGTTGTAGTTGATTGCATGAAAGTTTTATTAAAAAGTTGAAAGTTGAACTGCTAAAAGATTCAACAAAAAATAGTTAGTATAAATAGAAATTTTCCTCTCCTGAAATGGGAGAGTGGAAAGGAGCAGAAACTCAGTGATTTAGCAAATCGAGGTTATTGCTAAGGAAGTATGATATGTTCTGAGAAGTCTTGATATCTTTTTTTATTTGAATGCAAAATACAAAAATTATTTATAAAGTATACAGCTTTTTAAAAACCTGTATACTTTACAAATTTTCTTACAAATCAAATTTTATACCCTGTGCCAGTGGCAATTTATCTGTATAGTTAATGGTATTGGTCTGCCTGCGCATATACACTTTCCATGCATCACTTCCGCTTTCCCTGCCACCTCCGGTTTCTTTTTCACCACCAAAAGCACCACCAATTTCAGCTCCTGAAGTTCCGATATTTACATTGGCAATGCCACAATCGCTGCCTGCAGCAGAGAGGTATTGTTCAGCTTCCCTTAAGTTATTTGTCATGATTGCTGATGATAAACCTTGAGGAACTCCATTTTGCATGGCAATGGCTTCATCCAGCGTTTTATATTTCATGATGTATAAAATAGGAGCAAAGGTTTCGTGTTGCACAATGGCGAAATTATTTTTTGCTTCAGCAATGCAAGGTTTTACATAGCATCCACTTTCGTAGCCTTTGCCTTTTAGTACACCACCTTCTACAATAAAAGTACCGCCTTCAGCTTTGCATTTCTCAATGGCATCTTTGTACATTTCTACCGCCATTGTATCAATCAACGGACCTACATGATTCTTTTCATTTAAAGGATCTCCAATCTTTAATTGTTGGTAGGCGTTCACTAATTTTTCTTTGAACTTATTGTATACTTTTTCATGAATAATTAAACGACGGGTAGATGTGCAGCGTTGTCCGGCTGTGCCCACTGCACCAAATGCAGCACCAATTAATGCCATATCAAGGTCAGCATCTTTTGAAATGATGATGGCATTGTTACCACCAAGTTCTAATAAACTTCTGCCTAATCTTCCTGCAACTGCAGCCGATACAGCTTTACCCATTCGAGTACTTCCGGTAGCCGAAATTAGCGCAATCCTTGTATCATTGCTCATCCATTCACCTATAGCTCTATCTCCAACTATTAAATTATTTACACCTTCAGGTACATTATTTTTCTTAAATACTTTTGCCGTAATATTCTGACAGGCAATGGCACACAAAGGTGTTTTTTCGCTTGGTTTCCAAATGCATACATCTCCGCAAACCCATGCCAACATAGTATTCCAGCTCCAAACAGCTACGGGAAAATTAAAGGCAGATATTATACCTACAATACCCAACGAATGATATTGCTCATACATTCTATGACCCGGTCTTTCACTGTGCATTGTTAAGCCATGCAATTGGCGGGATAGTCCTACTGCAAAATCGCAGATATCAATCATCTCCTGCACTTCGCCCAAACCTTCCTGTAAACTTTTGCCCATCTCGTAACTTACCAGCTGGCCGAGAGCATGTTTTTGCAATCTTAATTCCTCTCCAATTTGGCGAACTACATCTCCACGCTTTGGTGCAGGCCATTGTCTCCACGCTGCAAAAGCTGTTTGAGCCTGCTGTAATACGGCTTCGTAACTATCTTTATCGGCACTTTT
>JAYWAU010000445.1:0-3412 GCA_043782265.1 Ferruginibacter sp.
ATCACGTAACTGAAGGCGATGCGATAGTTGTACCTGCAGGTGCTAAACATAATGTGATCAATACCGGTGCTGAACCATTTAAAATGTACACTATTTATGAGCCACCCAATCACCAGGACGGAATTATTAGAGCAACCAAGGAAGAAGCAGATAGAAAAGATGAAAAATTCGAAGGCGTAACATCCGAATAAAAAAGTCAACTAAAAATGAAAGTAGCTGTATTCAGTACAAAATATTATGAGAGGGATTACCTCAATAAATTCAACATCGGCAATAAACACCAACTTACTTTTTTTGATGCTGTGTTAAATGAAGATAGCACTAACTTAACCATTGGGTTTGATGCAGTTTGTGTTTTACTTACTGATATCATTGATGAAAAGGCTATTGATAAATTATCTGCCAATAGTATTCAACTGATTTGCCTGCGAAGCGCAGGCTTTGATAATGTAGATATTGAAGCCGCCGCAAAACGAAATATAAAAGTGCTCAGGGTACCTGCCTATTCTCCACAGGCCATAGCAGAACATGCAGCAGCACTCATACTTACACTGGATAGAAAAACCTACAAAGCTTATAACAGAGTAAGAGAAAATAATTTCACCCTTAATAATCTGATGGGCTTTAATCTTTCCGGTAAAACAGTTGGTGTTGTTGGAACTGGTAAAATCGGAAGGGCATTTTGCAATATAATGTTAGGCTTTGGATGTAAAGTAATTGCTTACGATATCAAACAATCTGATGTGTTAAAAGATAAAGGAATAGAATATAAAACCTTTGATCAACTATTACAGGTTTCAGATATTATTTCCATCCATTGTCCGCTCACGCCTAATACCCATCATCTTTTTAACAGCATTGCTTTTGCTAAAATGAAAACAGGAGCCATGCTCATCAATACCAGCCGGGGCGCTGTTATAAAAACGGCTCATGCGGTAGAAGCATTAAAAAGGACACAGTTAGGTTATTTGGGAATTGATGTGTACGAAGGCGAAGAAAATATTTTTTTTAAAGATTTATCCGGAACGATTATACAGGACGACCTGATAGAAAGACTGATGTCATTTAACAACGTACTGATAACGCCACACCAGGCATTTTTTACAAAAGAAGCAGTGGAGCAAATCGCTATTACTACCATTAAAAATTGTACTGATTTTGAAAAGGGAATACCATTGGAAAATGAAGTGAAAAGTAAAATTATAAAACATATATACACAACATAAATAACAATCAAATGAAAGCGTATAAATTATTTACCGAAACACAGGTTGGTTCAACATCATTACTAAATCATATTGTGATGGCACCCATGACAAGGTGCAGAGCCATTGGAAATATCCCGAATGACCTGATGGCAAAATATTATGAGCAACGTTCGCTGGCAGGGTTAATAATAACAGAAGGCACTGCACCATCTGCCAATGGCTTGGGCTATGCCCGGATACCCGGAATTTTCAACAAGGAACAAGTAGAAGGCTGGACCAAAGTAACCAATTCCACACATGGAAATGGAGGAAAAATATTTGTTCAACTAATGCACTGCGGAAGAATCAGCCATCCGCTTAACATGTCTGAAAGCACGGAAATAGTAGCACCTTCGGCAATAAAAGCTGCCGGACAAATGTGGACTGATGCCAAACAATTGCAGGACTATCCCATACCAAAAGAAATGACAGCCGAACATATTATCACTACAAAAGCAGAATTTGTATCGGCTGCAAAAAATGCTATGGAAGCAAGGTTTGATGGGGTGGAACTGCACGGCGCAAACGGCTATTTGTTGGAAGAGTTTCTTTCGCCTGTTAGCAATACCCGAAAAGATAATTATGGCGGAAGCATTGAGAACCGGTGCCGCTTTGTGTTAGAAGTTGTAGCAGCCGTTGCTGATGATATAGGTAAAGAAAAAACAGGTATCCGTTTATCGCCTTATGGAGTGGCAAGTGATATGGCCCATTATCCGGAAATTGATGCCACTTACGATTACCTGAGCAAACAATTAAACAGTATTGGAATTGCCCATATTCACCTTGTTGACCACTCTGCAATGGGTGCACCTGTGGTACCCTTAGAAATTAAAAAGTTGATTAGAATAAATTTTAAAAATACCATTATCCTTTGCGGCGGCTATGACAAAGAAAAAGCAGAAACAGATTTAGAAAGTGGCATAGCTGATTTGATAGCTTTTGGAAGGCCCTTTATTAATAATCCGGATTTGGTTGAACGAATGGCAAATGATTGGCCACTATCACAAGACCTGCACATGGATTTATTTTATACTGCCGATGCAAAGGGATATACGGATTATCCCATTTTTAAAAATAAACCAATATTGGTATGACCATTTACATGCAAACAGCCTGGCTTTTTTTATTGGCAATACCAATTGCCTGTGTAGCATGGACAGTTACCCACGAAGAAGTATTCAGGGAGCCAAGGGAATACTGCAGAAAAAAAGGTACAACAGCAAAAACGCTATTAGTAAGAAAGTTTTTTTACCTCTTTACCTGCGAGTATTGCTTTAGCCATTATGTAACCATACTCTTTCTTTTTTTAACCGGTTATAAATTATTGCTGGATGATTGGCGGGGCTATATCATAGCAGGCTTTTCGCTGGTTTGGGTAGCAAATGTTTACATGAGTGTATTCGGTTTTATCCGCCAGGATATTAAAAAGGAGAAGACAGAAATTGAGTGTATGGAAGAAGACAGAAATAAAATGTGTGAATGATACAATTATTTTACGCAATTGTATAACACTTTAGAATTATTAAAAGCTCAATTTTAGATTTAAAGAATTTTATTGTAAAAATTATGGAAAATGAAATTAATACTACGCTGCCAGAAAAATTAAAAGAATTACCGGAGCAATTACCAGAAGTAATATCACCTGCGATAGAGATACCCGACATAAAATCTATGGAAAAAACAAGAGAAATAACTGATGGCAAGCTGGATAATTATACCGAATCATTGAATAGTTTGGTAACAAAATATGCTAAATCTACAAATGAAAAAAAATAAAGAATGCCAATTCAATGCCGTGTAGCTGGCAGAATTCAAGTGGCGGGTGGGGACTGTCCACGGCTGACTGCCGGGGTTGGTGGCTACACCATAGTCGTTAACCAGGTAACACCAATTAAAATATTATAAATGGAAAATAAACACACAGATATAGCAAAGAAAGTTGACAGCTATGGTTACCCTTTATATCCTGTGAAGGAAGATATTTATAACAAATCCCGGGAAGAAGAAAATGTAAACCCTGAAGACATATCAACACATAAAGAGCCAAATGAAAATGATAATTCAGCCAATGAAAAAGATTTTGCCGAAGATGAATCTGGCAGTGATTTAGATGTGCCTGGTGCTGAACTGGATGATGAAGAGGAAGCCATTGGAAGCGAAGATGA
>JAYWAU010000446.1:0-3406 GCA_043782265.1 Ferruginibacter sp.
TTAAATTGATCCTGTTAAAACCTACCATGGCATAGAAAAAGTCTTTACAAATGTGAAGCATTTCATAGCCTCAATAACACCTTCCTTTACACCAAGACCAGAATCTTTGATGCCACCGAAAGGCGAACTTTCGATGCGATAACCGGGCACTTCATTTATGTTGACTGTACCTACTTTTAATTCTTTTATAAAGCGGATGGCGTGCTGCATATTGTTGGTAATAATACCGCTTGATAAACCATACGCGGTTGAATTACTCAATGCAATGGCATCATCAATATCTTTAAATGACAGGATAGGAGCAAGCGGGCCAAACGATTCATGCACTACCATATCTGCATTACGTGGCACATCTGTAATTACTGTTGGCTCCATCAAAGCACCGGTGCGATTGCCGCCCAGTAAAATTTTTGCGCCTTGCTCGACAGCCCTGTTTACAACTGTTTCAAGGTAAGTGGCGGAAGCCTCGTCAATCACTGTACCTACTACCGTGGCCGGATCTGAAGGGTCGCCGCAGGTATATGTTTTTGATTTAGCTACAAACTTTTCAATAAAAACTTCTTTAATATTTTCATGAATTAAAATACGTTTAACGGCTGTGCAACGCTGTCCGCTGTTACGGTAAGATCCCTCTGCAGCAAGATGTACGGCAGTATCCATATCCGCATCTTCCAGAATAATAATGGGATCATTTCCGCCCAGTTCAAGAATCACTTTTTTGTATCCTGCTACAGTTGAAATTCGTTTGCCAACAGCTACGCTTCCGGTGAAAGAAACAATTTCAACACGGGGATCTTTTACCAGTGGTTCTGCAATTTCATTTGTAGGACCAAGCAATACGCTCAGCATATAATGCGGCAGTCCGGCATCGTACAAAAGCTCAGTAAACTTGATTGCAGTTAAAGGCGTTTTTTCAGATGGTTTTAAAATTACCGGCGTACCTACGGCAATGGCAGGTGCAATTTTATGGGCTACCTGGTTCAGCGGATGATTAAAGGGTGTGATACAAAGTGCCAGCGACAAGGGATCACGAGTGGTAAATATTTTACGTGCCTTGCCCTGGGGAGAAATATCGCAGGAGAATATTTGTCCATCATCTTTCAGGCTTTCCATTGCAGCAAACATCAACACATCGTGTGCACGGCCTGTTTCATATATAGCTTCTCTTATGGCCAGGCCAGATTCAGCACTTATGATTTTTGCGAATTCATCGCTACGTTCTATCAGCAATTGCCGTGCTTTATCAAGAATGCTGAAACGATCGTAACGGGTTAATTTTAGGCCGCCTTTTAAAGCCGCTTCTATTGCCTGTTCAGCATGAGATGCATTGGCCAAAGCAACTGTTCCTACCAAACGTTTATCGTATGGGCTTCTTACCTCCAGTGTTTTTTCTGATTCAATCTTTTTACCGGCAACATAGCAACTGGTGTTTATTACGGCAAGGTGATTGGTGTTTTTTTGTTCACTTTTATTTTCAACTACGGTTGCGTCTTCATTCATAGTCCTAAATTTAAGTTTGTTCCATTTACAGTAAAATCAAAAATGTCAAAATTTCGGGGGTCGCCTGCGGCTTTCATCCGGTACGCATTATTTAAAGGATGTGAAACAATCATCGGCACCATTTCTTCATAACGGCCACCGTGAGAACGTAGGCTGCCATCCAGTGCAGACAAGTCGTGGTATTGTGGTCTTCTTCCAACTACCACATCTCTGCCTGACAGTACAACAATGTCACCAATACGATCTTCCGGTTGCTCTAAAATCCTTACTGCTGTTGCCCTGTCATAGGCTTCAGTAATACCGGGCTGAATCATCAGCCAGTCTTTTATTTCCGTTACTTTAGACTGGTCAGGCACATGCACTACTACATAAGAACCTAAGGCTCCATGATGTTTTACATAAGGATCTGTAATAGGGCAAATAACCCTGAAGCCTTGGCCGAATTTTTCTGTCAGCATATCTTCCACAAATAAAACATTGGGCGAACCATCTGCTTTTACTTTAGCGTTCATTCCATGATCTGCTGTAGCTCCCACTACTGCACCAAACGCTATCATCTTTCCTATTTCCGCATCCATGGCTTCATAAAACGCCAATGATTCCTCTGCTTCGGGTGCATACGTGTGCTGCATGTAATCGGTTAATGACAGGTACAAAAAATCTGCAATTCCTTTTTCTATTAAAGCAACACCGGCACGCAATACAAACAAACTTGCATCAGCACTGTAGATAGCCGGTGTAGGAAATCCAATTACTTCTTCGGCATTTTCAATTCCGTGTGTTTCCTTTTTTGCGAGGTTAGCTTTTTCTGCAGAGAACGCAATGCCGTTTAATTTATAAGATAAAATATCTCTAAGCTTTTCCTTAGCAGTTACCACGCCAACCTTACGACCAGCATTGGCAGCAGCCGCCAGCAAAGTTTCAGCACGCAAATATTCAGATGAGTTCATCATCACTTCCTGGTCGATGGCTGCATTATAAAAAAAGTTGCCGCTTATGCCGTGCACAGCAGGCGAAGCACCCGTTACAATGGAAGAGTTATTTACATTGGTAAAAGAAGGCAATGCACCTCTTACCATTCCCCTATACCCTTTAACAGTCATGCTTTTCAGATTTGGCATCCGGTCATGCGCCATGGTAATATCCAGGTACTCATCGGCTGATCCATCAATACAAATCACCACAATTGGTTTTGCGGCAGGTTTGTATGTTTTGCCGTTTACAGAAAATTCATTGGTTGAAATACTCATCGTTATATTGTTTGTTAAATAAAATATTTTAAAAAATTAACTTATCAGCACTCATTAAGAATTTAAACTGGCAGATATATTATTCGGATAATTACTGTTCCGGAAGCAACCCAAAAGTGTTCAGAATATAGTTTATCAAATGATGTGTTTAATAATTCGAAAGTTTTAAATTGACTGTTACAAGAAGGGTTGTTAACTTCTCACAATTAATTTCCTTTTGCCTTTTTGTAATGATCCTTGCGCATATCCTCTTCATCATCCATATCAGGGCCCTGCATTATTTTACGCCAGTCAATGGTACGGTTATATTTTTTCATCGCCTTCTCCACATCAAAAACACGGGGGTCGTGTTGCTCTAAAGTGTAAGGGGTGTAATCTGGTTTATCTGTAAAAAAATCCTGTAATAATGAGGCCGTAACATCGTACTGGTTTACATATTTTACACCCAGGATATTGTAAATGGTTTTTAAGATAGAGCCAAAATTTGCATGCGTATGGCTTACATAGCCCTTCTTTACATAAGGCCCTGCCATCATTAAAATGCTGCGATGTGCATCAATGTGATCAACTCCGCCTTGTGGATCATCTTCGGTAATTATTACCAGCATGTTTTTCCAGTATTTGGTACGGGAAAGAAAATGCAATATCCTGCCAAC
>JAYWAU010000447.1:0-3404 GCA_043782265.1 Ferruginibacter sp.
GTTGTTTGACCTGCAGTTAAAAGAAGTTTGGAAATACAGGGACCTGCTGTGGTTATTTGTGAAGAGAGATTTTTCGGCACAATACAAACAAACCATTCTTGGGCCGTTGTGGCATTTTATACAACCTGTTTTTACCACGCTGGTTTTTTTATTGGTGTTTGGAAAAATTGCCAATATCTCTACCGATGGATTGGAGCCTGTTTTGTTTTACATGAGTGGCATCACCATCTGGAATTATTTCAGCGCCTGTTTAACTGCCACCTCCAACACTTTTGTTGCCAATGCCGGTATTTTTGGTAAAGTATATTTCCCCCGGCTGGTGATTCCATTAAGCACCGTGTTGAGTAATATTGTAAAATTTGGTATCCAGTTTTTACTGCTGTTAGGGGTAATGGTTTGGTATGGCATTAAAAACAATCATTTTTATTTTGGTGCCAGCTGGCTGCTGATACCCTTACTGGTATTGATGATGGCAGGTCTTGGCTTAGGGTTGGGTATCATCATTTCTTCCCTCACCACCAAGTACCGCGACTTTACCGTGCTGATAGGCTTTGCCGTACAACTGCTGATGTACGCAACACCGGTTGCCTATCCCTTATCTTTTTTAAAAGGTAAAAGTTTTGCCACCTGGATTGAATGGAACCCCTTAACCCCCATTGTAGAAGCCTTTCGCTTTGCATTATTTGGTACAGGTACTGTTAACACCACCGGTCTTTTATACAGCGGTGGAATGATAGCCATCCTGCTATTCCTGGGTATGTTGGTATTTAGTAAGGTAGAACGGACTTTTATGGATACTGTTTAAATTCAACCTTCAACCTTCAACTTTCAACCTTTAACTATGAACCTTCAACCTTCAATAGTATCACAGTTGTCACCACATCTTTTTTGGGATGTTGATTTTGCTACGTTAGACTGGAATAAGCATGCCGCTTTAATAGTAGAAAGAGTGATTGAGCGGGGAACGTATAAAAACTTAAAATTTCTGGAGCAGCAGTTCGGAAAGCCAGTGCTCGCAAATATCATAAAAAAGCTTCCTTAACTGCATCCAAAAGATATTGTTTTTGTACATACTTATTTTAATATTCCATTCAACGAATTAAAGTGCTATACCGAGTTGAACCCAGGCTTTTAGTTGAGGAAGGATGTTGATGGTTGAAAGTTCATAGTTGAAGGTGGAAGAAAATTGATGGTTGAAGGTTGAAAGTTGAAGGGGGAAAAAAATTGATGGTTGAAGGTTCAAAGTTGAAGGTTGTGATTTCGTTTCTTAATATGCTTATTTCTTTAAAATAGTTTTCTTTAAATACAAAAAAAATGAACATTCAAAATTGAAGGCACTTGCTAAATAGTGAAGTACCCAAACCATCAACTTTCAACCATCAACTTTGAACCTTGAACTATGAACTTTGAATCAATTGCGTCTCAGTTGTCACCGCATCTTTTTTGGGATGTAAAGCGGGATGAATTGGATGGAGAAAGAAGCAGGCGCTTTATAATAAAAAGAGTGCTGGAATATGGCTTGTGGCAGGATTGGTTACTGATTGAAAAATACTACGGATTAGAAACGATCGCTACAGAAGCGCAACAGGTACGGGAATTGGATGGCAGGAGCCTGGCGTTTATTTCCTTATTGTCTGGTGTTCCAAAACAACAATTTAAATGCTATACTACCAAACTGTCGACGCCGGCACACTGGAACTTTTAAAAAAAATATTGTCCATTGATTTATTCAGTCAATTGCGCCTTGTGGGTGGTACTTCCCTTGCACTGCAAATTGGGCATCGTAAATCAATTGATTTAGATTTTTTTGGCAATATTGATGTAGATGTATTGGAAATTAACCAGGCACTTGCACCATTGGGGGCAATCACGCTATTAAAAGATTCTAAAAATATTCATGTCTATTTAGTAAATGGAATTAAAGTTGACATCGTAAATTATACCTATCCGTGGTTGAAAGAATTGCTGGCTACAGATGGGCTCAGGCTTGCAACATACCATGATATTGCCGCCATGAAACTGGCTGCAATTACTGGAAGAGGATCAAAAAAAGATTTTATTGATTTGTATTTTTTATTAAAAGAAATGTCTCTTGCTACTATGTTGCAACAGTACCTCCACAAATACAATGATGGATCTTTATTCCTCGTAATTAAAAGTCTTATTTATTTTGAGGATGCTGAACTGGAGCAAATGCCCGACATGTTTTACCC
The DNA here is from genome assembly GCA_043782265.1 of Ferruginibacter sp. GTDB lineage: Bacteria > Bacteroidota > Bacteroidia > Chitinophagales > Chitinophagaceae > Ferruginibacter. Next base: position 2,214 of record JAYWAU010000447.1, read on the forward strand.
TGTAAATTGGCAAATAGTAAAAGACACAATTATAACAGCATATACAGATTACTTAAAGAACGTTCAAGGTTGATAGTTGAAGGTTAGTGATTTCGATTCTTATTATGTTTGTTTCAATATAGAAGTTGATTGTTGAAAGTTGATAGTTGAAGGTTGAATAAAATTGAAGGTTGAAAGTTCAAAGTTGAAGGTTGTGATTTCGTTTCTTAGTATGCTTGTTTCTTTAAAATTGTTTTTGGCAATAAAATATAAAAAAATCAAAGTTGAAGGCACTTACTGAATAAGTGAAGTACCCAAACCATCAACTTTCAACCATCAACCTTTAACCAATTAAATGATATTGTTGGCTGTCATTTCTCCTTGTCTGATTTGGATAATTCATCAGAATGTAATTACTTTGTAATCACAATTAAAATTAAATCTTTATGGACATTTCAGTAATCCCAATTGGAAATTCTAAAGGTATCCGTTTGACAAAGACTTTGATTGAGAAATACAATATCAAAGACACTCTTGAACTCATTCTTGAAAAGGACTATATAATTCTAAAACCAAAAACCGCCTCAAGAATTGGCTGGGATAAGTCTTTCAAAAAAATGCATGATAATGGCGATGATAAGCTTTTCATATCGGATGTATTTGAAGATGAAAACTTTGAGGAATGGAGTTAAAACAATATCAAATTGTACTAGTCAACCTCGATCCGACAATCGGCAGTGAAATGAAAAAAATGCGGCCATGTGTAATTATCTCACCGAATGAAATGAACAGATACTTACAGACGATTGTTATTGCACCAATGACAAGTAGCTCGAAGCCATATCCAACGAGAATTGCGATCAGGCATAAAATAACGAAAGGGTGGATAGTTTTGGATCAAATTAGAACAGTACACAGGCAAAGAATAGTCAAAATATTAGACAACCTGGCAGACAAGGAAATTTTACTTGTCAAAAAGATTCTGCAGGAGACGTATGTGGATTAAGAACGGCATAAGCAAGTTGATGGTTGAAAGTTGATAGTTGAAGGTTATTGATTTCGTTTCTTAATATGCTTATTTCTTTAAGATTATTTTCGGCAATAAAATATAAAAAAATCAAAGTTGAAAGTACTTGCTAAATAAGTGAAGTACCCAAACCATCAACTTTCAACTTTCAACCTTGAACTTTAAACCTTGAACCATCAACCTTT
>JAYWAU010000448.1:0-9386 GCA_043782265.1 Ferruginibacter sp.
CCTCCTCCCAAATGAATCTCTTTAATAACAGGCGCAGCAGGCAATAACGATCGGTACATACTCCACTCTTTTAGCACGGCTGCTAAATAAGGATCTTCAACTGCATGATTTTTTGTTATGCGCTTGGTGCAGGCACAAAAAGTACACAGGTTTTCGCAAAAAGGAAGATGAATGTAAATACACAGTTCACCATTTTCTGCATTGAAGGTATCCACCACAGATTGCTTCCACTTTGCTTCGTCAAGAGTAGAAAAATTCCAATAAGGCACCGTTGGGTAACTTGTATACCGCGGTGTGGGAACATCGTATTTTTGTAATAGATCAATTATTGAAGCACTCATAATAATATTTTTTATCTCAATAGATGGTCCTTTTATTAATACAAACAAATAATTTCAGTGACCATCTTCAGGTATGCTTAATTATTTATTAATAATCTTTAACTATAAAGATTATTATGCAACTTAATTTGTAACCTGTTAGCTGATGAATTTAATACTGTTTAAAAATGCAATATCTTACCGTGTTTACGCAAAGTATGAAGCCTGCAATTTAAAAGCAAAATGCAAGGCAATGAATGATTAAAATCATATTAGGATATGCTTTATAACATACACTTTTAGCGTGTTATTGAAATGTTGCTTTTTAACATCCCAATGTTTTAAAAGAAAGGATCGTTTATAGTTAATAATATTTAATATTTTTATTTTTAAAAATATGTTTTTAAATTCGGCGTATGAAGTATGCATCCAAATCCCTTAGAACTTTTATACAGGATTTCCATCTTACCAACCCGGCAGGTGCCGACTGTTTTAATGCTACGATCGATTTTATTGTTGGTGGCATAAATATTAAAATAGAAAGTGAAGTGCACATTGTAACCAGTTACCCCGATAAATCGGGCATGGTTTATTTACTAAGCCGTGATATAAGAATAGATGAATTACCCACCATGTTTGAAGATGGCAAAGAGTCATTTGAATACATTCCAAATAAGAATTTAAGAATTGAAGGCATACACCATAAAGCAGGTAGCTATGTAGTATTTATAAGTCCTGAAAATACAGTAGTTACTTATTAAGTTATTTTACCCCTATTAATTGATTCGATTGACAAGGCATTTTATTTAAACGCTGTGTATTGCCAGTTAACCTGCTGCCGGTAATTTCAAAAGATAAAAATCTCCCACAACAAAAGCGCTACCTGTATCGTTTTCAATGCCTGAGAATTTCGGCGGGCTAATAGTTTGTACCTATGCTTTTAATACCTTAAGGACTGCTGAATAAATATGTAAAGATGAATTTGATTGCCCTTACTTTTGTAAAAAATAAATAATATGCAAATAGTATTGATACTTCACAATCTGCTTCGCTGGGCAGTATTATTATTTGGTTTATGGACCTTATTAAACAGTCTGACCGGTTATTTTGGCAAAAGAAATTTTACTGCAAATGATAACCGCAGCAATCTTTTCTTTATGATCAGTTGTGATATTCAGTTGTTATTAGGCCTGGTTTTGTATTTCAGCAACGGATGGTTCAGCAGGTTAAAAGATTTAGGGAATAATATGAAGGATCCCTACACCCGTTTTTTTACGATGGAACATTTAACCATGATGTTGCTGGCCTGGGTATTAGTACACATTGGCAGGGCATCTGTAAAAAAAGCCGCAACAGATAGTGCGAAACATAAGAAAATGTTGATCTTTTTTGGTTTGGCAATTATATTAATTCTGGCTTCTATCCCATGGCCTTTCAGGGAAGCCATAGCAAGACCCTGGTTTAGAATAAACTGATTTTTAATGGATAATTGATAATAGTTGAAGAGTTAAATAGTCTTTTAAGTAATTACTAATTGAAAAATTATAAATTAAAAAGGTTGCGTATCCAGCAGGAACCTGCGAATTCAAAGAATTATCCATTAAAAAATTATCAATTATCCAGTATCAATTATCCAATTATCAATTAATAAAATACCCCCATGGCGAAAGCTAAACCAACAAAACTTCCTGTAATATTAATTACCAATGATGATGGTATCACTTCACCAGGGATACGCAATTTGGTGGAGGCCGTAAAAGGGCTTGGTAAAATAGTGGTGGTTGCACCAGACAAACCTCAAAGTGGCATGGGCCATGCAATAACCATTGGCCACCCGTTAAGAATGAATAAAGTGGATATGTTTGACGGGGTGGAAGCATGGCAAACAAGTGGCACTCCGGTAGATTGTGTAAAACTGGCTGTTGACAAAGTATTACACCGCAAACCTGATATTTGCCTTAGTGGTATCAACCACGGCGCTAACCATTCCATTAATGTAATTTACAGTGGCACCATGAGTGCAGCCATGGAAGCCTGTATAGAGAGTATTCCCAGTATTGGCTTTTCTTTAATGAGCTATAATTACGAGGCAGATTTTGCACCGGCCAGACATTATGTAAGAGAAATTGTAGGTACCTTTTTGAAGAAAAAAATGGACAAACATCTTTTACTAAATGTAAACATCCCTGCCATTCCAATGGAATTGATAAAAGGTGTTAAAGTATGCAGACAGGCTTATGCCAAATACGAAGAAGATTTCAGGCAACGTAAAGATCCGCATGGTAAAAGTTATTACTGGCTTACCGGTGCTTTTGTAAACTTTGATAAAGGAAAAGATACAGATGTTTGGGCGCTTGAAAACAATTACATCAGTATGGTGCCCGTTCAATTTGATTTAACCAACTATACATTAAAAATACAATTAGAAAAAACCTGGAAAATAAAATGATATTTAAAAAAGATAATTTTTGGCTGGGTACTTTATTAGGTCTTATTGGCCCTGTAATTGGGTTTACTATTTTTAAGTTGCTTAAATACAATATGTTTACCTTAAAGGAAATGTACCAATGGATGACATTAAACCATAACCTTATAACAGCCTGGATAAGTATCTCTCTTTTTGCCAACGCCCTGCTATTTACTTTGTATGTTAATGCCAGAATCGATAAAACTGCCAAAGGCATTTTTTTAGTAACGGTGATTTATGCTGTAGCTGCATTACTCATTAAATTTTTTGGTTAATAAATCAATTCTAACTATGCAAGCACTGCCCTGGTTTAAAGATTGGTTTAATTCGCCTTATTACCATCAACTCTATTTTAACAGAGATGAGCAGGAAGCTGCCCGATTTATAGATAAATTAATTGATAAATTAAATCCTCCGCAAGGGGCCTTAATGCTGGATGTTGCTTGTGGTAAAGGAAGACATGCCATTCACCTGGCAGAAAAAGGATTTGATGTAACCGGTATTGATCTTAGTGAAGATAGCATTAGCGAGGCCTTGCTGAGCGAAACAGAAAAGCTACACTTTTACCTGCACGATATGCGCCTTCCTTTTTATATCAATTACTATAACTATGCATTTAATTTTTTTACAAGTTTTGGCTATTTTTCAACAAGGCGGGAGCATGATAATTCCATCAGAACCATTGCACAATCTTTAAAAAAAGAAGGATGTTTTGTGTTGGATTATTTAAATGTACATTATGCAGAAGACCACCTTGTACACAAGTTTGATAAGGAGATAGACGGGATTAATTATTTTATTACAAAATGGTTTGATGAGACTCATTTTTATAAAAAAATTATAGTAGAAGATGAGGCGTTGCAGGAGCCATTGATCTACAGTGAAAAAGTAGCCAAATTTTCTTTGGGAGACTTTACAGAAATGTTTGCCTACCAGGGTTTACAAATACAGGAAATTTTTGGCGATTATAATTTTGGCAACTACGATGTAAAGAAATCGCCCCGGCTGATTATGATTGCCCGAAAAAATTAGTCGCTAAAACTCAGGCTGTTCTTCAGAGAATTTCAATTTTAAAGAACCAGCTTTTATCATTTTTCTTCACTTCAATTTTACAAACAAAAATCAATTATCTCAGATAATATTTAATACCATGAATGATATATTGCAGCTGGTTACGTTCTTTTAGTGAGCCTTGGTATTCCCGCTTGTCGAAAGAGGAATAGTAGTTAAAGTTTATATTATCTATACTTTTTATCTTTCCCTTATAGGCTTTATCATCGTAAGAAGCATAGTAAGTCAATAAAGAAGAACCCGCATTCTTTATTCTTCCTTTGTACGCTTCGTTGTCAAAAGCAGTATAATAGCTAAATGGGTATATACCGGCATTTTTTATATTTCCTTTTGAAGCTGCATCGCTGTAGGCATCATAATAATCAAAATAAACACTACCAATACTTTTTACTTTACCCTTAAACAATTCGTTTTCAGTAGAAGAAAAATAAGTGAAGGCTGTTCTTCCTATATATCTTACTTTACCTTTAACGTCATCATTATCTGTTATTGAAAAATATTCTACTCCTCCCATGTATGGATCAAGTTTACCTGGATAATTATTATACCGCATCACTGTTGGCTCTATTCCCCAATCAATAATGATTCCATCTTTTGTTAGGTTTATAAATACGGCATCATCCGTTAAAAATGAAATAATATCTGAAACTCCTGAACTGGTCAACGTAATGCGGGAAAGCCTTTGAGCTGAGGCTGTAATTGATAATAAAGCAAATGCAACTATAAAAATTAATATTTTCATATTGTTGTATATTTCTCCAATCTTTACACAAATTAAAATTAAAAAGTTGAATTAACATGAAACCGGCATAAAGAAAGGGATAACCCTTTTCAAATTTATTTCAGTAATTTTTTGATATGGGATAGCAATTATTTTAAACATAAAATCAAAGCTACCTTCCATGATTATTCACTAACATCCACCGGGCTGTTTCATACATGGCAGAAGTTAATGCTGATAAATGCCGCTTTACAGAATCTGTTTGTTGCATAGTTAGTATTGGAGTATCAAGGCTAACAGGTACCAGTTCTTCTTTATTAATCCACAAATTTTTGGTGTAAAAAAAATCATCGTTTACAATCCCAATTTTGCCTTCATCGTGGTGTATAATAAAAGCAGCATTTTCTTTTCCATCTGAATGCAGCAGATCTCTGCCAAGCGTTTTATTGGTATAAGGCTGGTGTATCATACCTGCGAGTGTTGGAAGCAAATCTATCTGCGCAGCAGTTGTTGTAATCTTTTTGGGCGAAAGTAAAGCAGGTGCATAAAATAACAATGGTACATGCTCATCATTTAAACGTTGGTTTGTCCATGCTGCCGGATACATAGCTGCTGCATTACCCTCAACACCGTGATCGCCTACAAAAACAAAAATGGTGTTATCAAAATAAGGAGATTGTTTAGCTGCCTCAATAAATTTTTTATAGCAATAATCTGTATAACAAAAAGCATTAAATTCTGCCAGCGATTCAAAACCATATTTATGTAATTCCTCATCACTTATCATGCGGCTCACAAAATCCTTATCTTCTTCCGGAATTGAAAAAGGCCGGTGATTATCGGATGTTTGTATAATGGTAAAGAAAGGTTTTTTCTGTTGCTTCATTACCTTGTCTGCTTCTAAAAATAAATTTTTATCGCTGATGCCCCACACGTTTAATTTGGGTGAAGTAAATTTTCCTTCTTCATAAACCTGCACATCTTTTATGTTTGCAACAAGCCCTTTGAAATTATTAAAGTCGCTGTTGCCACCTAAAAAATAAAATTTATCATACCCTTCAAAATTATTAATGATGCTGTATTGATTCAGTGATTGTTCATTGCGGCTGCTGAATTTGGATAGCTGCACATCCGGTATACCGGTAAGTGTTCCAAAAACACTTCTTGCTGTACCAAACGAAGCAGAAAAACAACGATCAAAAAAAACACCCTCACTTGTAAGTCCGTTAAAATAAGGTGTACTGTTTAAAGGGTTACCACTCATACTACTTTTGTACATGCTAAAGCTTTCGCATATTACCAGCACAACATTCGGCTGACTTTCCAACGATTTGCTTCCGGGGTTGATGGTTCGTTCGTACTCATTAACAGGTGAACCAGTTTTATCTAATTGTAAAAAATTGTGTATTACAGCATAATATTTTTTTGCCTTTCCTTCATCAACGGCAGGCTTTCGAAATTGCAGTGTAGTAAAAAAATTCTGTAAAGGATTTAAGGCGAGGTAACTTTTAAAATTATCATTTAAAGCAAATGCATCCTTCCACTTTAAAGGAGTAAGGGTTAAAAAACCAAATACAAACCAAGCCAATAAAATAATGGCAGCAAGGTGCCATCGCCTGTTGTAACTAAACTTGTGAATATTAATATTGCGTTCTTCTACACTTACATGTGTTTTGGTAAACATCCATGCCATCATTGCAACAGCACCTAACAACCCCGCTACAATCCAAACCATTGGATAGCTTTGCCACAGCATTTCAAAAGATATTTTAGCATCTTCTGCAAAGTTGAGGGCACTAGCATTTAACCTTGTATTTACATAAGCAAAATGGCCAAAATCTGCACCAAAGAAAAATAGCAACAGCAGTGTTACAATGGCCAGGTAAATGGCCCACCCTTTTTTACTACGTTCAGAATAAAAGGGTGAAAAGCCCGGGAACAGTGAGATGCAGGCAATGGGCAATAAAACAATTGCTATCCACCTTAGATCATATTGAAGGCCTAACCAGAAAGAAGGAAACAACTCAATAACTTTTGTAGCAGCAGGTTTAAAACAAATTAAAGTTACAATACGAAAGCCCGTAAATATGCATAGGTAGATAATAAATAAATTTATGATCCACTGAATTGTTTTTGGAAATCTCCACCTGGTGAGCATAATTATTTTAATACTTTTTTTATCCGGTACCTGCCTAAAAATAGCGATGATTTTTTTGAATTTGGCAGTATGCCATTTTCAGCTCACCGCTTTCGTTTATTATTAAACAACAAATACCTTGATGTTTCATAATACGCATCGGTTAACTTACCAAGGTTATCCTTAATGCTATCCGTTTTTACAGAGGGTACAATTGAATTATTATTTGTAACAGACACAAGACTTACTTTGCCTGTTTTAATATTTTTATTAAAGAAATATTGCCCATTAACCAACCCAATATTTTTTGTTTCATGGTCAATGATGAAGGCGTATTTTTCTGAGGAGGATGCCGTATCAAACAGGTTGCGGCCCATCGAATTATTGTGGTACGGTATTTTTAATAATCCCGCTGCAGATGGCATGATATCTATCTGCGAGCAAACTTCATGCACCAACTTTGGTTGTAATAATGCAGGTGAATAAAACAGCAGTGGCACATGCTCGTTACTGAGCCGTTGTTCTGTCCAGCTGTTGGGATAGATAGCCGTGGCATTGCCTGCAATACCATGATCGCCAACAAAAATAAAAACAGTGTTATTGAAATATTTTTCTATTTGTGCCGCTTCAAAAAATTGTTGGTAGCAAAAATCGGTGTAGCGAAATGCATTCAACTGTTCAATATTTTCAAATCCATATTTATGAATGGTGTCATCAGGATAAGTCACCTTTTTAAAAAGATGCATGTCTTCTGCAGGAATTGAATAAGGGCGGTGATTATCTGCTGTTTGAATGATTGCAAAAAATGGCTTCTGCTGTTTGGCTAATAGACTATTGGCTTCTAAAAATAAATTCTTATCATCAATGCCCCACACATTTAATTTTTTTGCTTTAAAATTTTCCTGGCTGTACAATTGTAAACTGTCTATATTATTTAACAGTACCCCCTTAATATTTGCCCATGTTGGATCGCCACCTAAAAAGTAAAATTTTTCATATCCTTTAAAATCATTCATGATCAATTGCTGATTCACTACTTCAGGATTACGGCTTGCAGAGCGGTTGTTATCGCCCAATACATCTGGTATACCTGTAACAGTTGCCCATACACCACGGGCCGTTGGGTATGAAGGTGTAAAACAGCGGTCAAAAAAAACGCCTTTTTTACACAGTTCATTAAAATATGGGGTTGTATTAAGCGGGTTACCACTCATGCTGCTTCTGTACATACTGAAGCTTTCACAAATAACCACAACTACATTGGGTTGATTACTGTTATTGTTGGCAACCGAATAATTTCTTTCAAAATTTAAATGAATACTATCACGTTGCTGTACGCCCAAATAATCAGCCATCAATGAGTAATTAGCTCTAACCTTTTTTATATCCGGCCTGGTATCTTTAAAATTAAGTGTGCTAAAAAAACTTTGAAAGGGATTTAAAGAAAGGTTGGCTTTAAATGTATCACTCAATGCAAAAGCATCGCTCCACCGAAGGTTAAACTGCCCCAACTTGCCAAACACACCCATACCAAAAATTAAAAAAACAAGGATGCTTCTAAATATTACTTTTCTTTTAGACAGCATTTCTTCCCTGCGGTATGTTACCAATAACTTTTTAAAAAAATAGGCAGCAGCAACGGCGGCAATTATTATTACAGCAAGTACTCTAAATACGGGGTAAGATTCCATTGCCATAGTAAAGGAAATACCTGCATCATTTATATAATTAAGCACAGATGCATTTAAACGTTGCTGCAGGTAATCGTAATAAAAATAATCCACCGCATAAAAAAACAAGGTTACCATAAAAACCAGGGGTAATAACACATTCCATATTTTTTTACCTATGTTGTTTCTTAAAGGATTTAAAAAAGGGATACTGCAAAATACCAGCATGGTTACACCTAAAATGCAAACAAATTTTATATCAAACCGTAACCCCATTAAAAATGCAGAACCCGAAAATGCTTTACCCGAAGGATTGTACCTAAAATAAAACAGGAAACGCAAAACAGTCATTAGCACTAAAAAAAGAAACTGTACAGAAAGTATCCAACGCACCAGTCTTGGTATTCGTTTAAAAAAAATCATAGCAATAATTTATACGAGTTGCAAAAATAGATTAATTATTTTTGGGCTAAATTATTTAACAAAATGCCATCATTACTGCAATGGGACGAGGATTTGCTAAAACACATCAATTCAGAATGGCATAACAGCTTTCTGGATAGTGTGCTGCCGCTGCTGAGAAACCAGGATGCATGGTTGCCGCTGTATTTATTTTTACTGGTTTTTGTTGCTGTTAATTATAAAGATACCCGGTGGTGGTGGATTGCTTTTGCCATGTCAACAGTAATCATTTCTAATTTTATAAGCAGTGGTTTAATCAAACAAAATATTCTTCGCCTGCGCCCCTGCAACGATCCTGCGCTAGCAGGCTGGATAAGATTATTTAAAGGCATCTATCTACCACAAAGCAGCAGTTTTGTCTCGGCACATGCGGCCAATCATTTTGCGATGGCTATGTTTTTTTACACCACATTTAAAAAGCAATTTAACACATGGCCATCCCTGTTTTTTGTTTGGGCCTTTGGTATCAGTTATGCGCAAATGTATGTCGGCGTTCATTACCCTATTGATATTTTATGTGGCACAATTATAGGGTTAG
>JAYWAU010000449.1:0-9375 GCA_043782265.1 Ferruginibacter sp.
GTTTGCTCGGCGGTCAGGCTGTTGTCCCGGGCGTGGCCGGCACCTGGAAAGACTTGACCGACTCCGTTAATGCGATGGCGACCAACCTCACCGCACAGGTCCGCAACATCGCGCAGGTGACGACCGCCGTAGCGCGCGGCGATCTTTCGCGCAAGATCACGGTAGATGTGAAAGGCGAGATCCTCGAGCTGAAGGAAACCATCAATACAATGGTGGATCAGCTAAGGGGTTTTGCATCTGAAGTAACCCGTGTGGCTAGAGAAGTGGGTAGCGAAGGCAAACTTGGCGGACAAGCAGCGGTAAAAGATGTTGGTGGTGTATGGAAAGACCTGACCGACTCTGTGAATGGAATGGCAAGTAACCTTACGGGCCAGGTGCGTAACATTGCTGAGGTAACAACTGCGGTGGCAAAAGGCGATTTGTCAAGGAAGATCACGGTGGATGTGAGGGGAGAAATTTTAGAATTAAAAGATACCATTAACACGATGGTAGACCAGTTAAATTCATTTGGATCCGAAGTAACCCGGGTTGCCCGTGAGGTAGGCAGTGAAGGAAAACTTGGTGGCCAGGCAGACGTGCCAGGTGTGGCAGGAACATGGAAAGATTTAACGGATTCTGTAAATAAGATGGCAAGTAACCTCACATCCCAGGTTAGAAACATTGCAGAAGTAACTACCGCCGTTGCTAACGGGGATCTTAGCCGAAAAATTGGTGTTGATGTGAAAGGAGAAATTTTGGAATTAAAGAACACCATAAATACAATGGTTGATCAGCTCCGTGGTTTTGCATCGGAAGTAACCCGTGTGGCAAGGGAAGTGGGTACAGAAGGGAAATTGGGCGGACAGGCAAACGTACCAGGTGTAGCAGGTACATGGAAAGACTTGACCGACTCTGTTAACCAAATGGCTGGTAACCTCACTGCACAGGTACGTAACATCGCCGAAGTAGCAATTGCTGTGGCAAACGGTGATATGAGTAAAAAGATAACAGTGGACGTTAGAGGTGAAATACTGCAGTTAAAAGAAACACTTAATACAATGGTTGATCAGCTTCGTGCTTTTGCATCGGAGGTGACCCGTGTGGCAAGAGAAGTTGGTACAGATGGTAAACTTGGCGGACAAGCATTTGTGCCCGGCGTAGCAGGTACATGGAAAGACCTGACAGACTCTGTGAACCAGATGACTGGTAACCTTACTGCACAGGTACGCAATATTGCTGAAGTAACAAAGGCGGTGGCATCGGGTGACCTTTCTAAAACCGTGGCGATTGATGTGAAAGGAGAAATACTTGATTTAAAAAATACTATAAACGTGATGGTGGAGCAGTTAAATTCATTTGCGTATGAAGTTACCCGTGTTGCCAGGGAAGTAGGTACAGAAGGTAAGCTGGGAGGGCAGGCAGAAGTAAAAGGAGTTGCAGGAACATGGAAAGATCTTACGGACTCCGTGAATATGATGGCAAGTAACCTTACCAACCAGGTACGTGGAATTGCAAAGGTGGTAACGGCGGTGGCTACTGGAAATCTAAAACAAAAACTGGCGATTGTTTCAAGAGGCGAAGTAGCACAGTTAATTGATACAATCAATGAAATGATTGATACGCTCGCCCTGTTTGCTGACCAGGTAACAACCGTGGCACGTGAAGTAGGTGTCGACGGTCAATTGGGCGGGCAGGCAAGCGTGCCGGGTGCTTCAGGTATTTGGAAGAACCTTACCGAGAATGTAAATCAACTGGCCCAAAACCTAACCACACAAGTGCGGTCCATATCTGAAGTGGCATCGGCGGTAACAAAGGGTGATTTAACCAGAACGATACGTGTAGAAGCGAAAGGTGAAGTGGAAGCATTGAAAGATACCATTAATCAAATGATTGCTAACCTCAAGGAAACTACATTATTAAACCAGGAACAGGATTGGCTGAAATCCAACCTTGCGAAGTTTACACAAATGCTGCAGGGACAAAGAGATTTAAAGACAGTAACACAACGCATCCTTTCCGAGTTGGCCCAGGTAGTTACTGCACATTGGGGTGCTTTCTACATTTTAAAACAAGAGGAAGAAGCCCAGAATGTAAAACTCAGTTTGTTCTCTGCCTATGGTTATAAATCAGAAAAAAATATCCCAACAGAATTTGAAATTGGTGAAGGACTTGTGGGACAAGTTGCTTTTGAAAAAGAAAGAATTATTTTATCAAATGTCCCAAACAATTATATTAAAATAAGTTCGGGTCTGGGAAGGGCAAAGCCTTCCAATTTGATTATTCTTCCGGTTTTGTTTGAAAATAAAGTAAAAGCTGTGATTGAACTGGCATCGCTGGATACTTTTAGTGAAACACATCTTGACTTTTTAAGCCAGTTGACTGAGAGTATAGGTATAGTACTAAACACTATTGAAGCCAACAGCCGTACTGAAGAACTGCTGACACAATCCCAATCACTTGCGGGTGAATTAAAAATGCAACAGCAAGAATTAAGTCGTACAAATGATGAGTTACAGGATAAAGCCTTACTACTTGTGAAGCAAAAGAATGAAGTGGAGGATAAGAATAAGGAAGTGGAAGAAGCAAGACGTTCGCTGGAAGAAAAGGCCGAGCAGTTGCAATTAACTTCAAAGTACAAATCAGAGTTTCTTGCAAATATGTCCCATGAGCTAAGAACACCACTTAACAGTCTACTTATCCTTGCACAGCAATTATATGAAAATGCAGAAGGCAATTTGAATGAAAAACAAATCCGCTATGCAAAAACAATTCATTCTTGTGGCGATGACTTAATACAATTAATTAATGATATTCTTGATTTATCTAAAATTGAATCTGGATTTATTTCTGCTAATATTTCTCCTGTTCGTTTTTTAGAAATTGCATCTTTTGTTGAAACTACCTTTAAACCGTTATCGGAAGCCAAGCATCTTCGTTTTACAATTGATACCGATGCCACTCTGCCACAAACTATGGAAACCGATCTGCAGCGATTGAATCAGATATTGAAAAACCTCCTGTCCAACTCATTTAAGTTTACAGAAAAAGGCGAGGTGAAATTGAAAATATATGATGCAAATAAGAATTGGAAACAAAGCAATCCAAATTTAGACACAGCTAAAAAAGTGGTGGCGTTTGCAATCAGTGATACAGGTATTGGTATTCCTGTTGAAAAACAAAATATCATTTTCGAAGCATTCCAGCAGGCAGAAGGTTCCACAAGCCGCAAGTATGGTGGAACAGGATTAGGGCTTTCTATAAGCCGTGGTTTGGCTGAATTGCTGGGTGGCAGCATTGAACTCGAAAGCAATCCATCTATGGGAAGCACCTTTACTTTGTTTCTCCCTATTGAGAGTGCTAACAATATTGTGCTCAAGGAAACTTCAGATAATTTAAACGCATTGCAGCAATTTAAACTAGGTAACGGTGTGGGAGAAATTGATAGTTTGCTGAACTCAATTAGAACTACCACTACAAGTGATACTAAAAACATGAGTGTGGTTAATGAAATGATAAATGACACAGGTGATGACAGGACGAATATACTTCCAACAGATAAAGTGTTGCTTATAGTTGAAGATGACCTAAGGTTTGGTAAGATAATGATTGAGAAGTCACATCAGAATAACATGAAAGCGGTGGTAGCCATCAGTTATATAGAAGTATTTGATTTTATTAATCGGTTTACACCAGTTGGTATAACGCTCGATGTAAAATTGCCTGATACCAGCGGCTGGAAAGTATTGGACATGCTGAAAAGTGATCTAAACTATCGCCATATCCCCATATACCTTATTTCAGGGGAAGAGAATAGAAACCTGGCTATGAGACGAGGAGCAAGAAGTTTTTTATTAAAGCCGCTGGATAATGAATCGCTTAATGATTTATTTGAAGATATCAAAAACATCAGCAAGAAAGAAGCAAAGAAAATATTGGTGGTAGAAGATAATGAAATGGATTCTTCGCAAATATCAAAAATGATATCCTTTAATAACCTGAATATAAATATCGCCGCTACCGGGAAAAAGGCATTACAAAAAATCAGCAGCCATGATTATGACTGCATTATACTTGATTATACACTTCCGGATTTTTCAGGAACCGATCTGGTGAATAAAGTTGGCGAGGTTAAGAAAAAAGCTACACCAGTGATAATGTATTCAGCAAAAGATTTTAACAAATCCGAATTGAGTCATATTAATCGTACCTCAAACAGTATTTTATTAAAAGGTGTTAATTCTCTTGAAAATCTACTGGAAGAAACAGTAGTACACCTTCACATAAATCATAAAGAATTGCCACCAGAAAAGCAGCGGATCATCGAAGGTATTCGTATCAAAAATGATATTTTAACCGGTAAGAATATCCTTGTTGTAGACGATGATGTAAGAAATCTTTTTGCCTTAACAACCGTATTCGAAAGATTAAGTATTAATGCAATTACTGCAGAAAGCGGTAGAGAGGCCATTGACATTATTAATACTGATAGTTCAAAAATTGATATGGTGTTAATGGATATTATGATGCCTGAAATGGATGGATATGAAACAATACAAAAAATAAGACGGGAACATAAGAATAACACATTGCCGATTATAGCGGTTACAGCTAAAGCAATGAAAGGTGACAGACAAAAATGTATTGAAGCTGGTGCTTCTGATTACATCACCAAGCCTTTAAAGATTGATCAATTGTTATCCTTAATGCGTATTTGGTTTTATAAATAAGCCCGATGAATAAAAAAATATTATTAGTTGATGACAGGGAGGATAATTTATTCTCAATGGAAACAATTCTGGACCAAGATGGATATGTTCTGGTAAAAGCAGGCTCTGGCCGGCAGGCATTAAAAATATTATTAAATGAATTGGATTTTGCGTTGATATTAATGGATGTTGAAATGCCAAACCTAAATGGCTTTGAAACGGCTGCATTGATTTATGAAAGAGAAAAACTCAAACATATTCCAATTGTATTTATCACCGCACACAATTACGGAGATGAAAATATGTACAAGGGTTACCGGACAGGTGCTGTTGATTATATATATAAACCGCTTAATCCTGAATTACTGAGAGCCAAAGTAGCAGTATTTGTGGACTTGTATACAAAGAATCACCAGTTGGTAGCTCACGAACAAAGACTCATCGCCATTAACAAGAGCCTGGAAAATGAGATCAATGAAAGAAAATTATCTGAAGAAAAGATAAACCAACTCAATAAAAAATTGCTTGAAAATGTCGATCATTTAGAGGCAGTAAACAAAAATCTCGACCGTTTTGCATTCATGTCATCACACGATCTTCAGGAACCTTTGAGAAAGATACAAACGTTCACCGACCTTTTATATTCGAAATATAAAGTATTGTTGGATGATGAAGCTGTAAAATATATCAGCCGCATTCAAAAATCTGCGGCTCGAATGCAGGGCCTTATAACCGATATCCTTGAGTTTTCAAAGGTTGCTTACGATGAAAATAGTTTTGTGAATACAGATCTCAATGTTCTCGTGAATGAAGTGATTGCTGACCTTGAAACATCTATTGCGGAGAAAAATGCAAAGATTCATATTAATACACTGCCTTCGTTAAATATAAAGCCTGGCCTTATCCGGCCTCTTTTTTCAAACCTTATTGGAAATGCTTTGAAATACAGTAAAAAGAATACAGAACCTGAAATAAATATATATACCATGGAAGAAACAGGATTAGAGAAGGAAACGAAAAGCAACACAAGTACCCAAAAAAAATATTGTAAAATATTTATACAGGATAATGGGATAGGGTTTGATCAACAATACGGCGAAAAAATTTTCGACATGTTTGTACGATTGCATGGGAATAGTGAATATGCAGGTACTGGTATTGGCTTAGCATTGTGTAAGCAAATAGTAGAAAGACATGAGGGATTTATTACAGCTTTGGGTGAAAAAGATATTGGCTCAACCTTTATTGTTTCATTACCGGTAAAACACTATTATATTAACTAAAACATTTTAATATTTATGAAAAAAACTGTAAAAATATTAATTGTTGATGATGATGAAGATGATTTTTTTATCATGAAAGAATATATAAGCCATATAAAGGAGTATGATTTTATTGTTGAGTGGTGTTGTATATATAAAGAGGCAAGTAGTAAAATTTGCGAAGGGGGATACGATTTGTATTTTATTGATTACTTGCTAGGTGCAAAAACAGGGCTTGACCTCATAATGGAGGTAAAGGAAAATAATTGCCATGAGCCATTAATATTGCTTACAGGAAATGGCAACCGGGCTATTGATATGAAAGCAATGCAATGTGGTGCTGTAGATTATCTTGTCAAAAACGATCTTTCTGCAGAAAAACTTGAAAGATGTATCCGTTATTCATTAGAAAGGGCCGCTGCAACAAAAGCGCTGAAGGACAATGAAAGAAAATTCAGGAACATTTTTGAGCGTTCAAAAGACACAGTATTTATATCAGATAAAGAATTGTACTTTATAGAAGTGAATGATGCGGCAATCAATTTACTGGAATGCGATAGAGAGCACTTAATTTCTAAGAGTATCTATGACTTTCTTACAAATAAAGAAGATCTAATCAGTATCCAACAAGAGCTGGTTTCAAAAGGTTTTATTTTGGACAGGGTATTAGAAATGAATACAAGTGAATCCGGAATTAAGGATTGCATTGTTAGCATTTCAAGTGAAAAAGATATAGCTGGGAATATTTATTATCAGGGTATTATACACGAAATAACGTCATTAAAAAAAGCAGAAAAGGCAAATCTTGCTCTGGAAAAAATGAAAATGGCCAGCCGGCTTGTAAGAATGGTGGCTCATGAGGTAAGAAACCCTCTTACTAATATCCTGATGGCTATGGAACAGATTAAACTCACTAATGAGAAAAACGAAATTGATTTGTTTACAGATATAATCGGTAGAAATGGAAACCGGATAAATCATTTGATTACCGAATTGATGAATTCATCGGCCCCCAGCGAATTACTTATGCAAAAAATATCTTTACTGCAAATTTTGGACGAAAGCATAAACGAAGCAAAAGACAGGATAGAACTTCAAAATGTAGAGCTAAAAAAAGATTATTTAAAAGATGATGTCTCAATTATGGCTGATGGACAAAAATTAAAAATTGCTTTTTTAAATATCATAATAAATGCTGTAGAGGCAATGCCAAAAGATAAGGGGCAATTAATGATATCGTTAAAAAGAAAAAACGACTCCCAATATGCAGTTTTAATTCAAGATAATGGATATGGTATAAGCAGTGAAAATTTGACAAAACTTTTTGAACCATATTTTACTACAAAAAAAACTGGTATGGGCTTGGGATTATCATCAACTTTAAACATACTCCAATCTCACAACGCTGCGGTTGAAGTTGATTCGGATGTAAATAAGGGAACTGTTTTCAAATTATTATTTAATAAAGTATAAATTCTCTTTATCTTGTAACATGCAATCCCTAACTGATCTGAGAAAAACGCACCTTTTCTTTATCGCTGATGATGACCAGGATGACCAGGAGTTATTTATTAATGCACTGCAGCAAATTGATGAATCCTACACCTCTATTACTGCATTTGACGGCGAAGAAGCTCTTCAAAAACTTTTTGATAAGACCATGGTGTTGCCTCAAATTATTTTTCTTGATTTGAATATGCCGAAAATAAATGGCAAACAATGTTTAATTAAAATAAAGGAGAGTAAAAATTTACAGCATATTCCGGTCGTCATTTATTCCACTACTGCAGATAAAAAAGAGATAGAAGAAACTAATAAATTAGGAGCTTCTTTCTTTCTGCAAAAACCAAACAGGTTTAGCGAATTGTGCAGTGCGCTTGAAAAAATTATAAATCATAATTGGGGTTCTTAAAAAAAACTATGTCAAGTTATTCAGCGAGCACTTACTTTATTGTATAAAATTCCATCTTTTCTTAAATATTTTCGAGACAGGGGTTTTAGGGATAGTTCCATTATTAACGGCTCGTTATTTATGAACAACGAACTGACGAGGTTTATGATTTTTTCCCAGCAACCTTTATCAAAGAGCCATTGAGCAGAGCCGAGGAAGTTGAGTTGCTTTGTTTTCATTTATAATACTTATTGTTAAAGTTACTAACAGGAACAGTATAATAATTTCATTCGGTAATGCGGATATCGAAAAAGTTTGGAATGGTATAAGAGTTAAAAAATTACCCATAGCAATTCAAAATATTGGAAGAAGAAAATTAAGAATGATTAATAACGCAGTTGACCTTGCAGACTTAAGAGTTCTACCTTCCAATACACTTGAAAAATTATCAGGAAAATTGAAAGTTTTCTATAGTATTCGGATAAATGATCAATGAGCGGTAGTAACGCTTAATTCCGATGCTGATATTGAATTGGCAATGGAGATTGTGTGAAGCATAGCCAATGAAAACACGTGGCCATTTATGCAAACCAGGTTGATTACAACAGAATCCGGGGACAGTCTGAACGAACGCAGGGGAAGTTATTTATGCAAGGAGGGTATAGAATGGAAGATTAACCAAAAAGAAAATGGTTTAGGGCTTCAATATAAAGAGCCGCATCAGAAAAAATTTAGTGCTCCACTAAATCTATACCCGACTGTACTGGGTCACTATATAATAAAAGAAGAACTTGATACATGGATTGGAATTTTTCATCAAACAATGGAGTTAAACAATTCATCTTCTATAAATATGGAGGTACAAAAATGCTATTGGAAAAGACCGATTGAACATGCGCCTAACGCGGTTTCGCAAAAGGGCGGGGCGACGAATATATTCGCAACTTTTTGTTCGCTAATCAGCTTCAGTGCCAGCCGATGAATAATGCCAAGTAGTAGTACCTATCATCAACATTTGTAACTTTATTCTGCAGCAGTTATGGGCTGACGATTTTCAAATACCCCCTTTGGTCCAAGTAAACTCTCATAAATAAGCAGGCTCTTGCATTTGGCGCAAGTATGTCGGGCGGCTTAAATGTGTTGGCATACTTGTGCCAGACAAACGAAAGAACTAGCAAGTATTGAGCAACCAATATTGCTAAACAGCAAATGTCTCGTGCTGAAATAGGTTGACCTCCAAAACAACGAAAAATGGACATTAGATAAGAAGCGATTACCGACTATTTAACGCAAGGAACAGGTTATCGAAAGCTATTGGCCAAGTATGAATGTAAGCTTCCCCAAAATTTGGCCATTTAAAAGTTGACAAAATTGTTAACTTTTTAAATAAGGACACCTAATTTTCAACCCGCACAAAGTGCTACCGCCAGACTGTGAAAAAACTATACAACATCAAATTGCTCTATAACTTTTCATTCACCATTAGCAGTTTATTTTAAACTAACTTTTTTATTATAATTTGAAATTATACAAGAAG
>JAYWAU010000450.1:0-3379 GCA_043782265.1 Ferruginibacter sp.
AATGTACAGTTACAGGCAGGCCATTTTTTTAACTGGGAATATGTGAACTTTGGAGAGTCGCGCTATGGTAAATATCCTTTTGTGGCTGTATATATGCCAATAGCCAATAAGGCTTTCGACAAGATGATTAAAAAACTGCGACTGCGTTACGGAACTATTTTGATTCCCGCAGTTGATTTTAAAACAAAATTTCATGAATACCTTACCCATGTAAATGGTCGTTATGCGTTGGCATTGGCTGCCGATCAAAACCCCGGCAACCCGAATATTGCGCATTGGGTAAAATTCTTTAACCGCCTCACACCCTTTGTACCCGGGCCTGAGAAGGGAGCCAAATTAAATAATACCGCAGTTTTCTTTGGTCATTTTTACAAAGTAAAACGTGGCTATTACCATACACAGTTTGAACTGATCACCACTACACCACGTGAATTTGAAAATGGCAAGCTGACTGAGTTATATGTAACCCTTGTAGAAAAAGCCATCCGCGCCAAACCCGCCAATTATTTATGGAGCCACAGAAGATGGAAATGGGAATTTAATGAAGAAAAGCACGGGCACCTTGTTGTAAAATAACGGTCGGGAGGCTACAGCCGCCTGAACGTTATTTTATAATTTTGGAATTGGGAGATTTTGAAATTTTATATTTTACCCATCTCAAAATTTCCCAATTCCAAAATTCCAAAATCAATTCAACACTTCTGCATCTTTCTCAATCTCAAACTTATCTGTCATTTCTTTGATCGCACCATATCCACCCAATACATTGCGGAGATTATGGATTCCTTGTCGTTTTAATAATGATACAGCAATCACACTACGGTAACCACCGGCACAGTGTACATAAATATTATGTTTATCATCCAGATCGGCCATGCTTGCAGGGTCCATCAAATTGGTTAATGGGATATTGATGGCTTCTTTAATATGTCCGCTGCCGTATTCCGGTTCTTTTCTTACATCAATGATCACTAAGTTTGGATCAAAGGGAATATCCATCGCCAGTTCATCAGCCTCCACATCAATAATCATATCGATCTTTTCACCCGCAGCCTGCCATGCTTCAAAACCGCCATCTAAATAACCTTCCATTTTATCATAACCTACCCTCGCCAATCGAACAATGGTTTCTTTTTCTTTGCCCTGTTCGGTTACCAGTATCAGTGTTTTATCAAATGGTAAAAGGCTGCCTGCCCATTCGGCAAAACGGCCATCCAAACCAATGCTGACAGAGCCCGGAACAAATCCCTGTGTAAAAACAGTAGAAACCCTTGTATCCAGAATGATCACATGGTCATCTTCCGTTTTTTGTTTAAAAGCAGCAATGCTTAATGGTTGTAAACCTTTTTGCAAAACTGCATCCAGGCTTTCATAACCTACTTTATTGATCATCGCATTAACAGGAAAATATTGTGGCGGTGTTGCCAATCCTTCTGTTACCACTTTAATAAATGCTTCTTTGGATTGTGGCTGCAAAGCATAATTGCTTTGTTTTTGCTCACCAATGGTGCTATAGGTTTCAGCACCCAGGTTTTTTCCGCAACTGCTGCCGGCACCATGGGCGGGGTAAACAATTACATCATCTTCCAATACCATGATCTTGTTTTTCAGGCTTTCATACATCATACCCGCAAGGTCTTCCATGGTAATTTCATTGGCTTTCTGTGCCAGGTCGGGCCGGCCTACGTCGCCAACAAACAAAGTATCACCGGTAAATACAGCGTTGTTTTTTCCGTTCTCATCTTTCAATAAAAAACAACTGCTTTCTAATGTATGGCCCGGGGTATGTAAGACCTCTATTTTTATTTTTCCAAGCTCAAATACCTCACCGTCTTTCGCAATATGAACGGGCAATTTGGTTTCTGTAGCAGGGCCATACACAATAGTGGCGCCGGTTGCAGCAGCAAGGTCTAAATGCCCGCTCACAAAATCTGCATGAAAATGTGTTTCAAAAATGTATTTGATCTTTGCTTTGCGCTCCAATGCCAGGTCAAGGTATTCCTCAATATCCCGTAAAGGGTCTATAATCGCTGCAATGCCCTCACTTTCTACGTAATAGGCAGCTTCGCTAATGCAGCCCGTATATAATTGCTTTATAAACATACCATTGATTTTAAGCAAAGATAATGGCAAGCTTCAGGCCAAATAAAGGCCCGGCACAGAAAAAAGCAGGAAATGGCATAAAAACTGTCAACCTACCAGTGTTTCCACAAACTGCACCACTTCTGCCAGCCGGTTATAATTCACTGAATAAAAGATGAATTTGCCATCGCGGGAAGTGGCCACAATACCGGCCCTGCGCAAAATTGCCAGGTGCTGGGAGGCAACCGACTGCTCCAGGCGCAGCTTTACATAAATCTCGGTAACTGTCATCTTCTGGTGCTCGTCCAATAGTTTGATGATCTGCTGCCGAAGTTTATGGTTAATGGATCGTAGGATTAATGACGCCTTCTTGGTGTGTAAAAAATCAACTTTGATCGGATTTTTGCCGTTAATCAGTACAACGGCTTGTAATGTCTGGCTCATGACAATAGAATTTATAATTGGGGGGGTTAATAAAACTACAATCGCTCATATAAAGTTAGACAATTTGTTTTGGGATTCATAGTATAAATTTTATGAATACTTTTTAGCCCAAAATCATGCTTTTTTTAAAGGATTGAAAAACTCTTTTACGTAGAGCGGTTCGCTGTAAGCCAGGTTTGCAAAGCGTTTTGTCTGCCAGGCTTTTGCAGCCAGTATGGCAAGATGAGATGCATTGTGCTGGATATCGGAGAAAATTGCTGAAGTGCCGGAAAGGATTCCTTTTAACTTTTGCCTGCCGGTTCCGCTGAAAATAATGGAATGTTTTTCCAATAAAGCTGCAAAGGAATGTTCATCAATAATCAGGGCATGTGGTGGCTCAATTTCTTGTAAGGATATATTGTAAAGGGCTGTAAATACTTCCATTCTTCTTGCATCAATTAAAGGGCAGAGAAGGGTAGATCGGTGGATTGTTTGATTAGTTGATTGGTAATTGCACAGTATGGATTGTGCCATTGTTTCCAATGTGTTGATGAGGATCAAAGGCTTATCCAACGCATAACAGATTCCTTTTGCTGATGCAAGGCCTACACGCAAACCCGTATAACTTCCCGGCCCGGAAGTGGCGGCAACTGCATCAATATCTGTTAACGTATAGTTACTCTCTTTTATGATTTGCTGAATGGCGGGTTGTACAAAAGCAGCATGGTTTTTTTGTTCTGAACTTTCAATCAATCCTAATACAATATTTCCTTTACTCAATATAGATACCGCTACAGAACATGCAAGTGTTTGTTTGAGTAAAGGAAATATTGTATTAGGATTGATTGAAAGTTCAGAACAAAAAAACCATGCT
>JAYWAU010000451.1:0-9334 GCA_043782265.1 Ferruginibacter sp.
CCTGACATACTCTAGCCATTGTACTTATTTTTTGGACGGCGAAGGTAAGGAAGATTTTTTATTTTTAGCGGATGATTGTTGATTTTTTTTAATTGTATAGGGCAATTAGTTTTCAATCCTTTCAAAATGCCATTATTATTGGGTAGCCATCCGTCTGTTTGTATACCAAAGTCGCCACATTTGCAATATTACAGCCAATAAAATTAACCCTACCCCAACATAAAAGTGCCAGTTGAGCAATTTGTTTTCCCTGAAAAATATAAACGCTAACACAATTCCATACACTGGCTCCAGGTTGTAGGTTAAATTAGCAGTAAAGGGAGATATTTTCTTTAACGCATTTAACTGAAGATCAAAACATAAAACAGTGCAAAGCCAGGCCAAAACAAATAACCAAACCCAATCCCAGTTGGTGGGTAGGTAGTAAGTGGCTGGAAATTGCTGTAGATAAAATGGCACCAACAGGCTTAATACCAAAAAACCACCACCCAATTCGTACAAGGTTAGTGTTTGTGGGGTAAAGCGGGCTAAAAGCTTTTTATTAAAAATGGGAAATAAGGCACTGCCGATGGCGGATAAAATGCCAAAAATAATACCCACTTTATATTGCGGGTGAAAATCGAAGATGATATAAATACCTGCAATTGCCAGCAACCCTAATAACACTTCTGTTATATTAATACGTCGCTTAAAAATAAGCGGATCAAAAAAAGCGGTAAAAAAGCCAGATGCTGAAAAGCAGACCAATGCCACCGAAACAGTAGCATATTTTACACTTCCGTAAAATGTGACCCAATGTGCGGCTACTATTATTCCAACGCCGCCTATTTGCAGGGCATCTTTTAAAGAAATCCGATCCAGTTGCCTTTTTAAAAATAAGATGAGGCTTAAAGTAAGCACCGTTATTAAAAGGCGGTACCAAACCAGTAACCCTTCATTTAAGCCAATTAATTTGCCGAGGATAGCCGTAAAGCCAGCCAAAAAAACAGCAATATGTAATTGAATAAGGGCTTTTTTCATGTGGCGCAAAGATAGGGTTTGCCATTATTGCAGCAACAGGCCGTGTCCTCGTGCTACAATACAGTCGGGATAAAAATTATTTTGATGAACTTAAATGATGAATAGTATTGGGCAGATAAACTAATTATTTACCTTCGCAGCCACATGACAGAAAAAATTTTAATACTTGATTTTGGTTCTCAATACACACAGTTAATTGCAAGGGCTGTAAGGGAAGCCAGCGTTTATTGCGAAATAACGCCTTTCAACAAAGACATTGTTTTTGGCCCTGAATTAAAAGGCGTTATCCTTTCCGGCTCGCCATTTTCGGTAAATGAAGAAAATGCCCCGTCCGTTGACATAGGAGCCATTGCCGCAAAAGTACCGGTGCTGGGCGTATGTTATGGTGCTCAGCTAACTGCCAAATTATTTGGTGGCAAGGTAGAAAAGAGTGACAAAAGAGAATATGGCCGTGCAAGGTTGGAAATTCTGAAAGAAAATATTTTATTAAAAGATGTATTACCTCAAAGTCAGGTGTGGATGAGTCACAGCGATACCGTTAAACAATTACCGGAAGGGTTTGAAATACTGGGCACTACAGAAAGTATACCAGTGGCAGCATTTGTGCGTACCAGTGAAGGCTGCCCGTTGTATGGATTACAGTTTCACCCCGAAGTATACCACAGTACGGAAGGCAAGACTATCATCAAAAATTTCCTGGTTGCCATTTGTGGTTGCTCGCAGGATTGGACACCTGCTCATTTTATAGGTGACACCGTTGCAGCCCTTAAAGAAAAGATAGGTGATAAAAGAGTGATCATGGCGATGAGTGGTGGCGTTGATAGTACAGTAGCCGCCACATTAATTCATAAAGCCATTGGCAATAATTTATTTGGCATTTTTGTAGATAACGGGGTGCTGCGTAAAAATGAATTTGAAGAAGTGCTGGCCATGTATCAGCAATTGGGACTGAATGTAAAAGGCGTAGATGCGAAAGAACATTTTTATACCCGGCTGGCGGGCAAAACAGATCCCGAAGAAAAGAGAAAGATCATCGGCGGAGGGTTTATAGAAATATTTGACCAGGAAGCCAAGCGAATAGAAAATATTGATTTTTTAGGCCAGGGAACTATTTACCCGGATGTGATTGAATCGGCTTCGGTGCATGGGCCATCTGTTACCATTAAATCGCACCACAATGTGGGTGGGTTACCTGCTACCATGAAGCTATCACTGGTAGAGCCTTTGCGGTCGTTGTTTAAAGACGAGGTTAGAAAAGTAGGTGTAGAACTGGGTTTGCCACATGATATGCTTTTCCGTCATCCCTTTCCCGGACCGGGTTTGGGGATTAGGATTTTGGGAGATATTACAGAAGAAAAGGTACGGTTATTGCAAGATGCTGATGCTATTTATACCAATGGCCTAAAAAAAGCAGGTTTGTATGCCAGCGTTTGGCAGGCAGGTACCATTTTGTTACCGGTGAAAAGTGTAGGCGTAATGGGTGATGAAAGAACCTACGAATTTACCATTGCATTAAGAGCGGTAACTTCTGTAGATGGCATGACTGCAGACTGGGCACATTTGCCGTACGAATTTTTAGCAGATATCTCCAACGAGATCATCAACAATGTAAAGGGTATAAATAGGGTGGTATATGATATCAGCAGCAAACCTCCTGCTACAATTGAATGGGAATAAAGCCTGGAGTTAACAATAAAATTATGAGTACCATTTTTACAATACCTAAGAGATTGCATTTTATAATAGTGCTTACTTTAAGTCTCTTTACTATTACAGCAACCGCACAAAAAGATTCTGTACCTTTTTATAAAACTTACAGGGTCGGAATTTTTGCTCCCATGTACCTGGATTCCATATTTACAAATACAGGAACCATCCGCTACACAGATGCCATCCCTAAATTTATGACGCCCGGTCTTGAATTTGTGCATGGCGCACAGATTGCCCTGGATTCAATGAAGCCTGGAAAAGAAAATGTAGAGGCCTTTATTTATGATACCAAATCTTACACACAACCCATTGCCCAGTTAATAAAAGATAAAAAATTAGAGCAGCTTGATATTATCATTGGTTCAGTAAAAGACTTTGAATTTAAACAACTGGCTGATTTTGCGTTGGCTAAAAATATTCCTTTTATCTCTGCTACTTATCCCAACGATGGCGGTGTTACCAATAATCCTTTTTTAGTAATTGTAAACTCAACACTAAAAGCCCACTGCGAGGCAATTTTCAGTTACCTGATTCAAAATCATGGTACGGATAAAATTTTTCTGTGCCGCCAGAAAGGGGTGCAGGAAGATAAAGTAGCTGCTTATTTTAAAATGATTAACGGACAGGAGGGCAAACCTTTACTGGATATTCAAACATTAAATTTTGATAGCATTGTATCACCGGGTTTATTAAAAAACAGGCTTGACAGTAACCGGCAGACCGTAATCATTGGCGGTTCACTTGATGAGACTTTTGCCACCAATCTCACCGCTGCCTGTTTTGAATTACATGAGTCTTATCCCATTACTTTATTGGGTATGCCCAACTGGGATAATTTTAAAGCATTAATGAAGAAGGATATATATGAGGACTTCCCTGTGTATGTTACAACGCCTTACTTTAATGGAAAATGGGATGCCTATAGCAAACTGGTTAATGCAGCCTATACAAAGAAATACAAGGGCAAAGCCACTGATATAGTATTTAAAGGATTTGAATGTACCTATCTCTTTACCAAATTGGTTACAAAATATCCTGGGGATGTTATAAACCACCTGAATGATAAAGGTTTTAGAGTTTTTTCTGATTATAATTTCAAGCCGGTAATGCTTAAAAAAGATGCGCAGTTTCCTGATTATTTTGAGAACAAGCACCTGTATTTTATAAGACTCATGAATGGGACTGTTTCCAAAGGCTGGTAGGCTTTTGCAAGATCGATGTATTCAGAAGCCTGTGCATGCAGGTTTTCCTTTCTGCTCATTAGTTTCTATTGCAACTCCACAACATTCTCCTGTAATTAGTTGTAATCAAAACGGTAATACTACATTAGTTATGGCCCACAAAAAATTACATCTTCCAAAAAAAATCTGCATTGTTTGTAACCTTCCATTTACCTGGCGCAAAAAGTGGCAGAAAAATTGGGAGGAAGTAAAGTATTGCAGTGAAAGATGCAGGAATAAAAAGGCAATAGGCAATTATGAGTTAAGCAATAATAAAAAATCATTAAAAAAACAATAGAAATAAGTAATCAATTAAAGGGCAAAAATATTTTTAGTACAATAAGAATATTGTCCGGGCTAAGAAGCAATGTGGAACTTCATTGGCGACGCTCCATTTATCATTATATCAATTGAGAACTTCAGCCTTCTCATTGAAGAAACTACACAATCAGTTATCACATGATAAAAGCAGGTTAAAAATAAAAAGCAAAAAATAAAAAGCAGTAAAATTCAATGCCATCTAATTATCAATTATCCATTAAAAAATTATCCAAATATGCCGCTAATAGAGTTTTCCGACAAAGGCCTTTACTGCAGGCAGGGTAATTTTTACATTGATCCGTGGAAGCCAGTAGACAAAGCCATTATCACTCATGCACACAGCGACCATGCCCGTGCCGGAAGCCGGTATTATTTATGTCAGCATCTTACCAAACCATTGTTGCAATTAAGGTTGGGAGACCATGTGTATGAAAGTACAGACTGGAACGAGCCTGTATTTATAAATGGTGTTAGGGTTTCCCTGCATCCGTCGGGCCACATTATTGGTGCGGCACAAATAAGAGTTGAATACAATGGTGAAGTATGGGTAGCCAGTGGTGATTACAAAACAGAAGACGATGGCATCAGTGGTGCTTTTGAACCTGTACAATGCAATACGTTTATAACCGAATCCACTTTTGGTTTGCCCATTTACAAATGGAAAAAACAAGCCGCCATTTTTGAAGACATTAAAAACTGGGTAGCGCAAAATAGAGAAAACAAAAAAACAAGTGTACTGATCGCTTACAGCCTGGGCAAAGCCCAACGGGTATTGAGACCGTTATCAGAAATGGGCTTACCGGTGTATGTGCACGGAGCGGTATGGAATGTACACCAGGCACTTGTAAACAGTGGGTGGGATTTGCCCGAAGTAAAAAGAGTACAACCCGATACACCCAAAGAAGACCTGGCGGGCAATATTGTAATTGCCCCACCCAGTGCAGACGGTACACCATGGATGAAAAAATTTTACCCCTACAGCATAGGTGTTTGCAGCGGCTGGATGCAGGTAAGGGGCAATGCCCGCAGGCGCAATACCGATGCAGGTTTTGCCCTCAGCGATCATGCAGATTGGGATGGTTTATTACAGGCAGTGAAAGCCACCGGCGCACAAAAAGTGTATGCTACACACGGCTTTCAATCAGCCTTTAGCCGTTACCTCAATGAACAGGGCATTGAAGCCGGTGAAGTAAAAACAGAATATGGCAGTGAGGAGGAAGTTAGCAGTGTTGATGTTGGAAAGGATGTTCATGGTTGATGGTTCATGGTTGATAGTACATCGTGAATGGCTAATGGTAAAATCTTTGAAATGAAAATGTGAATGGTTAAAAATGGAAGGCCATTAAAATTATAAAAAACGTCTTAACGCCTTAACGGCAAAAAATTAAAACGCCTTAACGACTTCCCGGCAAAAAAACCGGCAGCACAAAATGAAACAATTCGCGACATTGGTAAACATCCTGGGCACTAGCACCAAAACAAATGACAAGCTACAGGCTTTGCAGGATTATTTTGCGGTAGCGGCAGACAAAGATAAGATCTGGGTAATCGCCATCTTTAGTGGACGACGCCCCAAACGCATCATCAACTCTACCATTTTACAAAGCTGGTGCATAGAGATCATTGGCATTACGCAATGGCTATTTGACGAATGTTACCATACCGTGGGTGACCTTGCAGAAACAATTTCTCTCCTGTTGCCTGAGCCTGAAACACCAACCGGCATTATCCCGGAGCATACCTTATCGTATTACCTCGAAACATTTATCCTCCTGGAAAAAGAAGACGAGATCGGTAAAAAGCAATTTATTACCGAAAGCTGGCAGCAGATGGACCGCAATGAAAAATTTGTTTTTAACAAGCTCATCACCGGTGGTTTCAGGATCGGTATTTCGCAAACCATGATGGTGAATGCCTTGGCAAAAACAGTCCATGCGTCTTCCTCAGTAATTGCCCACCGCATTTCGGGCAACTGGAATCCTGCAACAGCTTCTTTTGAAGACTTACTGAGTGAGGGCGCTGCAGCTACCGATTTTTCAAAACCTTACCCTTTTTACCTGGCGTATGCGGTGGATGAAAACCTCGAAAAACTGGGCCCAGAAAACGATTGGCAGGCAGAATGGAAATGGGACGGTATACGTGGTCAGCTTATCAAACGCAACAATGATTTTTTTGTATGGAGCCGCGGAGAAGAACTGATGACAGAAAAATTTCCGGAGTACAATAATTTTAAAGATCAGTTAACAGAAGGATCCGTGATAGATGGCGAAATAATCAGCCTGGCAGCACCGGCCGAAGAAGGCATTTTTAAACCATTGCCCTTTGCTGCCCTGCAAACAAGAATCGGCAGAAAGAACATTACAAAAAAACAACTTACCGAAGCACCGGTTGGTTTTATAGCCTACGATCTGCTGGAGTTTAATGGCGAAGACATTCGTTACAAATCAATGGCAGAAAGAAGGCAATTGCTGGAACAGGTGATTGCCCAGACCAATTATCCTTCCTTGCATATTTCCCCCATCATTGCATTTGATACCTGGGAATCGTTGGGAACTGTCAGGACAAGATCAAGAGATATGGGCAGCGAAGGCATCATGATTAAAAGAAAAAACTCCCCTTACCAGTCTGGCCGCAAAAGGGGCGACTGGTGGAAATGGAAAATTGATCCACTCACCATTGATGCAGTAATGATCTACGCCCAGAAAGGCCATGGCCGCAGAAGCAACCTATACACGGATTACACGTTTGCAGTAAAAGACGGTGACAAGTTGGTGAGTTTTACCAAAGCATACAGCGGCTTGACAGATAAAGAATTTGCGCAAGTAGATGCCTTTGTGAAAAGAAATTCCATTGAAAAATTTGGCCCGGTCCGCACCGTAAAACCAGAACTGGTTTTTGAGATAGCCTTTGAAGGCATCGCAGCCAGCAACCGGCACAAAAGTGGTGTGGCCCTAAGATTCCCAAGAATGAGCCGCTGGCGGCAGGATAAAAAAGCAGACGAGATCAACACACTGGACGATTTGAAAGAGTTGTTGAAAAATTATAATTTGCCCCCATCACCTAAAGGGGAGTAAAGGCAGGATAGAAACACTGATGTAACAGATGCAAGCAGATAACACGGATTTTATGCACCTGATAATATTTTCATTAAAAATGTATGCTCTGAATTCAAAAAGAACTTAAAGTCAACATCAGCCTTTATCCGTAACCATCCGCCAAATCAGCGTTTCTATCCTAAAAGAAGTCATAAAAACGCTAAACATAACATCAACATAAATGGATAATAACGTACATTGAAATATGAAAAAGTGGAGTGCTTTAGTTTTGATTGTGGTTACCTGCATGGCCTTTGTAACCATCACCAATAAATTTAACGAAGACGAAAATCCGGAGTTCATTAATCCGAGCAAACAACGCACCGGCAATGCTGCCATTGGCTATACTTATTTAACCACCGGGGACTATTTAAAAAGTGGTATTCCCTACAGTTTGTTTTTTATGGGTGCCGGTAAAGACACCAACAATTTTTTAAACCGCACCGGTAACAATAAAAATCTGGCCCATGATTTTACTGCCATAAAAGCCCCTAACGGAGAACTGATTGTGGCACCTAATTGCCTGCAATGCCATGCACAGGTTTTTGATGGTAAACTGATTGTAGGGCTTGGCAACTCC
The DNA here is from genome assembly GCA_043782265.1 of Ferruginibacter sp. GTDB lineage: Bacteria > Bacteroidota > Bacteroidia > Chitinophagales > Chitinophagaceae > Ferruginibacter. Next base: position 7,947 of record JAYWAU010000451.1, read on the forward strand.
TTAACTGATTACACCATCAACCGTCAGGGAACAGCATTGTTTGCAGAAAAATTTCTAAAAAACCTTAGTGGCGATAATGCAAAAAAATATGAGGCTGCAAAAAATTTTATCACAGCTATCAAAGCCATTGCGCCATCACTTGTTACAACTACAAAAGGAGTTAACCTTGCTGATGCACTGGCAGCATTACTGGTATCGCACAGAAATCCACAAACGCTTGAATGGAGCGATAAAAATTTGCTTGACCTGCCAACAGAGATAATCCCTACCGATGTACCAGCATGGTGGTTGTTAAAAAAGAAGAATGCAATGTTTTACAATGGTTTTGGCCGTGGAGATTTTGGTCGCTTTTTAATGGCCTCCAATTTATTAACAGTAACCGATACTGCCGAAGCAAAAGAAGTAGACAGCCATTTTAATGATGTACTGGCCTTCATCAATTCTATACAACCGCCAAAATTTCCAAAAACCATTGATGCTGCTATGGCTTCAGAAGGCAAGGGAATTTTTATGGCTACCTGCAAAAAATGTCATGGTACTTATGGAGAAGATGGAAGCTATCCCAACTTACTGATTCCCGAAAGTATTATCAAAACAGATTCAGCTTTGTACACCAGCAATTATAGCAATCCGCAGTTTGTAAACTGGTTCAACCAAAGCTGGTTTACCAGCGGTGATCATCCTGCAAAGCTGGTGCCATATCGTGGTTACATTGCGCCGCCACTGGATGGTATCTGGATAACGGCACCATACCTGCACAATGGCTCCGTGCCCAATCTGGAAGCCGTTTTAAACAGCAAGAAACGCCCCAAATACTGGAAGCGAAACTTTACACAGCCCAGCTACAACTACGATATCCCCGGTTACAATTACGAAACAAAAGACGTACCCGGTAACAACGAAGTATACAACACTACGCAGAAAGGATTCAGCAACGAAGGCCATTATTTCGGAGATAAATTATCAGATGCACAGCGCCGTTCGGTGATTGAATATTTAAAGACGTTGTAAAAAAGATTTTATCAATAATTAAAATATACTTAGTAAAAACTATACTTTTTTTTAATCCGTTTTTGTTTGATTAAAAGTATAATTTTTATTGGTTAATTATTATCTATACCACCCCGAAATATTATACCACTCAATTAAATTTTAGTAGAGGCATTCAAAAAAATTTCAAACTTTAAATGTGCAGCAAGGGATATTGTACAGCCTGTTAAACAGCCCGGTGTTTAATCACAATAACTTTCTATCTTTAAACAGCTTTTATAAGCACACAGTTTCATCATAATTCAATTCACTTTAACCGAAAGCCAGTCATGAAATATTGCAAATTTCTGTTTTTAATAATAGAACTGTTTTTGACATCTTCCCTGCCGGCACAGCAA
>JAYWAU010000452.1:0-3372 GCA_043782265.1 Ferruginibacter sp.
TCCAAATCTTTCATGGATTACTTTGGTATTAACAGCACTGCCGATCTTCCAAAAATAAGCGAAGTGTTGATGGAAGAACTTGTTCAGGCAACGATTGTAAATCACCAGCCATTAACCGAAGAATATGTAGTTGAAAATGCTGACGAAATAAATGAGCACAATAATTTTGAAAATATTGATGTGGCTGACGAAGAAAAGGAAATGGAGCTGGATGAAGATGCGGTTCTTTTAATAGAAGAAGAAATGATAATAGCCGAAAATGAGGAGACAATTATTGTTGGAAATATGGAGGAAGAAGAAATGTCAATACATGGTAAGAAGAAAGATTCAACTGAAAGTAAACAGTTGAATGAACTTGAAATTACTGCATCTGAAGAAGATAAGCAGAACGATAAAAAGGAAGAGCAATCAGAATCATAATCTTAAAAATAAAAATTTAATAAGGGTATGACGAAGATTGATTCTCATACCTTTTTTTATATACCCCAGCAAACTGAAAGAATTATATATTACCCCAGCAACTTAAAAAACACTAAACCAACAACAAAAAACAGCAAATTAAAAATGGCAAAAAATTTAACCCACAATCAACTAACCGAAATTGCCAATGAGTTTGGCACTCCTGTTTATATCTATCATGCAGAACGCATTGCAGCACAATACAAGAAACTACAGAAGGGTTTTGCCGGTGTTAATGCCCGTTTTTTTTATGCCTGTAAATCGCTTACCAATGTTAATATATTAAAGTATGTTCAGTCCATTGGCGCCTCGCTGGATTGTGTTAGTATTAATGAGGTAAGGCTGGGGTTAATGGCGGGTTTTGCGGCCAGGGATATTTTGTACACCCCCAATTGTGTTGATTTTGAAGAAATTGTTGACGTAAAAGAATTGGGGGTTAACATCAACATCGATAATATTTCTATCCTGGAACAGTTTGGTAATACATTCGGCAACAGCTATCCAGTATGTATCCGTCTTAATCCACACATCATGGCAGGGGGAAATTTTAAAATTTCTACCGGGCATATTGACAGTAAGTTTGGCATCTCTATTCACCAAATGCGCCACATAGAAAGGATTGTAAAAACAACCAAACTAAATGTAACCGGTATACATATGCATACCGGCAGCGAAATAAAAGACATCAATGTTTTTTTAGAAGGCCTTGCAGTAATGTTTGATCTTGCTGGCCATTTTCCTAACCTTGAATTTATAGACCTCGGCAGCGGTTTTAAAGTACCTTATCAGCCCGGCGATGCAGAAACCGATGTTGCAGCGCTTGGCGAAAAAGTAGCAGTTGCATTTGCTGAATTTGAAAAAGAAACCGGCAGAAAATTGCAGGTGTGGTTTGAACCGGGTAAATACCTCGTAAGTCAGTGTGGCTATTTTGTAGTAAAAGCCAATGTAATTAAGCAAACACCTGCGGCCGTTTTTGTTGGTGTTAACAGCGGGTTTAATCATCTTATCCGTCCTATGATGTATGATTCCTATCATCACATAGAAAACATAAGTAACCCAAAAGGAGCAGAGCGAATTTATACAGTAGTAGGTAATATTTGTGAAACAGATACTTTTGCATGGGATAGAAAACTAAATGAAGTTCGTGAAGGAGATTATCTTGTTTTTTACAATGCCGGTGCATACGGTTTCGAAATGTCGAGCAATTTTAACAGCCGTTTAAAACCTGCTGAAGTGATGGTTGTTGAAGGTAAAGCAAAACTTATCCGTAGAAAAGATGAGTTTGAAGACTTGCTGAAAAACCAGGTTTTGTAATGATAATTGCCACATTAAGTAGTAAAAGTAAAAGTCAAAAATTTTCATAATTAAATTTTCTTTTACAGTTTTAGAATATATAAACCGTTGAATAAAAAGTTCAAAATGCTTTTTTATTCAACGGTTTTTTCTTTTACATCCATTATCGATTTAAAATAAAGGTATAGGAACAGCTAACAGCTGTAAATTTTTATTTCAACGCAAAGGGTTGAAAAAGAATCAGTCATCGTAAAAATTTATGACAAAACAGTTGCAATAGGTTTTTTTTTGTTGTAACTTTTTACTCTAAAACCACCAATTATGAAATTTCCCCACCTAATCTCACGTATAGCAATGTATTTGCTTTCGCTCGTAATGATTGTTTTTGGCATTCAGCATTTTTTGCATCCACACGAACTTGTAAATTATGTACCTCAGTTTTTACCGGGGGGAATCATTTGGGTATATTTTGCTGGGGTGGCCTTTATATTGGTAGCAATAGCTTTTATAACCAATCGAATGGTTAAGGCAGCAGGCTATATTTTGGCTGCTATACTTTTCATTTTTGTATTAACCATGCACATACCTAATTTTTTAAACGCCGGCGATAAAGACATGAAACAAATGGCGCTGATAAGTATACTTAAAGATACCGCCATTGCCAGCTTCGCTTTATATATTGCAGCAGGTGCCCATCACCAAAAATTACATATGGATGAAAGCGATTGATCTTTACTGATAAATACAGTAACCTTTCAATATTATACTGAACCTCGCTTGTCCTGGTTGGGTATATAGTATTCCTCAAAGCATACCAGTACCCCTCCATTGGTGAATGTAATTTATCTATCCGCATAAAATAAAACTGCTAATTAAATTGAACTAAAATAAAAACTACATTTGATTGTCAGGTAATTTAAACCTGGGTTATTTTAATGATTAAAAATATTGGATCTTTTATAAAAAACAGACCCGCTTTGGCAGTGGGTTTTCTGTTTGCTACTTCCAGCCTTTTATTTGGCACCTGGGTGGCAGCTATTCCTGGTATTAAACAGCGGCTTGGTTTTACAGATGGCAGCCTTGGATTATCATTATTATTATCTCCGCTTGGCGCTATTACCGGCATGCTATTGTCTACAAGAGTTTTTAGTAAAATACCTGTTGGCAGGTGGATGTTAAATGGTTACCGGGTATTGTGTTTGCTGATGATACTGCAAATTAATGCGGTTAACCGGCCAATGTTCTGGCTTTGTTTATACTTCTATGGTTTATTCAGCTTTCTAAACGGGGTATCGGCCAATGCAACCGTTAATATCATGGAGAAAAAAAGTAATCGCTTGCTGATGAGCACCTGTCATGGAATGTATAGTCTGGGAGGTGCTGTTAGTGCAGGTTTGGCAGGTTTGATGTTTTCTTTTCATTTAATATCCGGCTGGCAAATAATTGTAGTGGCTGTTATTATTTTCACCATAATAACTTCTAACCAAAAACTATTGCTGGCAAACGAGGATATCATCCACAGCAGATCAGGAATTAAATTACCATCACCAACCATTTTGGGTATTTCATTTATCTGTATGGTAACGTTTATGGCAGAAGGCTGTGTGGCAGATTGGAGTG
>JAYWAU010000453.1:0-9303 GCA_043782265.1 Ferruginibacter sp.
ATTTCATTTCTTAAAAAAACTTTGCCTGGTTTGGATGCCAGCAGTGCAAGCAATTCAAATTCCTTTCGGGCTAAAATAATATCATTGCCCAGGTAATTAATAATATATTTTTCCCTGTCTATTTTTAAATCGCCAAGCTGTAATAAATTGTTACCTTCTTTATTCAACCGCCTAAAAAGAGCATTTACTTTGCTAAGTAAAATTTTAGGACTAATTGGTTTTGTGAGATAGTCATCAGCACCTGTTTCCAATCCACGGATCTCAGTTCCTTCATCACTTAATGCAGATAAAAAAACAATTAATGTTTCTTTAAAAGCGGGCTGCATGCGAAGAATATTGCAAACGTCAATTCCATTTTTGCCAGGCATCATAATATCTAAAATAATCAGGTCGGGTTGATGCTTTTTTGCTTGCTCAAGTGCTTCATCACCATTTTTTGCTGTGAATACTTCGTAGCCTTCTGTTTGCAAATTAAACTGTATAATTTCCAGAATATCTGGTTCATCATCAGCGATTAATATTTTTTTAGCAGTACTCATATTTTTTCGATGCACAAAAGTACTCTATCAACACAATAAACCATCAACTCAAAAGCGTTCTAATATTATCAAATTGTTAACCGCATGCACTAGCTTTGCATTGTAACCTTAATTTAAACATCCTGATTAAAAGGCGATGTAATTTTACCAATCTTTACATTTGAAGCGTATTTATGAATAAATATTTTTTGCACTTTATTTTTCTTATTTTTTGTGGTAATGCATTTGCAATGGCAGATTCTACTGTGATTCCTATACAACGTCAGCGAAATCACGAAGTAATCAGGGAAGAGCAAATAAGATGTGATAAAGCGGATGGGAAATTGGATGGAATGATAAAAGTATCGGGTAATGAAGAGGTAAATTTACAGGTTACAGATGCTATCATAAGAAAGGTAAATTCACTAACCGATTTTATTGAAACAACTGAAAAGGTAGTCAGCAATAACGAAAAAATACGACAGCTAAATTACGTGCATGATGTTTTAATAAATTTTAGAACTGAGTGGATATCAAAAAAGCTAAACCCGGTAATGGCACCATTGCTGATTGATAATTTTGAGAAGCTATTAAAAGCCAATATTGATACAGCAAGTATAGCGCCCTATATTAATGAGGTTCCTTATGAAATTGGAAGAATTAATGCGGAGATTTTTAAAAATAATAAGGGGTATAAGGACAGTAAGAAAATTCTATTTATAAAGTATTGCGCATTAAACCCTGATAAAATACTTTCCAGCATCAGGCCATATGTTAATGAGCCTTTTGCTGATAGCATGGTAGTGTTGGCGTGTTTAAATAACCCTAAGCAATTGTATGATTATGCTTCTGCGGTTAATTCGCCGGAAGGTAGACTGATTCATAAAAATACGGACCCGACGGTAAGGGAAATTGTTAAATTAAGCCAAACAACAAATGCTCTTTTTTATTATCCATTTTTAGATGATATTTTAAAAGGCAAACAATCAATTGACAGTATCAAAAAAATAGTTGGAGATGGCGAAAACAATATTGATACTGTAGCCTATTTTAAATTGTTGGTAAAAACAGAAATAAGTTACCAGCAACGTTTAATTGCCAATGATACACCAGTTGCAATGTTTGGCACAAATGGATTAAGAGAAATGTTGCAGAAAAAAGCCATAAAGCATTTCATTACCCCAATCAATGAATTGCATGAACAAAATAATCTTGCAATACGGATGAAGGCACTTGATCCATTATCTGCTCAGGAAATTTATTATGTTATGGTACTGGGTGAAAATGATATCTATACCTCCAGTTATAAACATAGTTTTAACCGCTTATTACAAAAACTGGGTACAGCTCCCAGGGGCGATGAATTGTTGCTGAGCGTAAACCTTGATTTTTTTAGAAAGTTTATAAAGATGGCGGCTAACTTTAACCAGTTAGATGTTTTTTTAAAAACAATGCCGCCGGATAAATCAATTGTGTTGATGAAAGCATTTGTTGCCAATCTCGACAAATCCAATAACCTGGAAGATGCTGTTGATGTAGCCGATAGTTACAGCAGTATTAAAGACAAAGAGTTGTTAGAAACTATTTTAAAGAATGTTACCAATAATGAGCAACGGAGCACAAAAGAAAACAACACTAAGGGCAAGGTGATTTACAATTTGCTTAAAACAATTTTTTTATCTTCTGATAGCAGTAATATTGATCTTACCAGCGAAATAGGGATACCCTCTATTTATTCTATCGAAAATAAATACCTTACTGATAAAAACGGTAGGATTATACAACAGGTATTTTTTTATGGTGATGATGATGGTAAAACAAATTACATAGGATTTATTAATTCTTTTCCTGCAAAAGACTGGAAAATAACAACTACAAAAGAATGGGCAGAAATAAAATCCCTGAAAGGAAAAAAAGTATGGATTTATGCAAATCTTCCTTTAAACAGTGACAAAAATCTTGATGATACAGCACAGGCACATTTAACTCGGTACATGAAAAAAAATGATCTTAGCCCTTCAATTGTAATTCACAGAGGACATAGCTACTGGTTGCCGGGTACTATTAACAGGATGGCCGGCAGTGCAAAAATTATTTTATTGGGATCTTGTGGAGGGTATAAAAACCTAAGCCAGATATTAACTATTTGCCCTGATGCACATATTATATCAACTAAAGAAATTGGAAAGGGTGATATTAACAGACCGATTATTAATTACCTTAACCAGGCGCTCGTATCCGGTAATACGCTTGTGTGGAAAGATATGTGGGCGGCGTTAACCAAAGTTTTTTACGCAGATATAAATAAAGATTTTAGAGAAAGCTGGGATGATTATGTGCCACCATATAAAAACCTGGGGGCTATATTTATTAAGGCTTATAATATTAAAATGGATGCCCAATAGCGGCATTAAAAAGATAAACTATTTTATTAATACCAGAGTATTATTACTGACAACCAAAATTGCCAATGGTAAAATACTAATTTTACAGTATGAGCGAAAAGGCTAAGGCAAAGAACATCTTCAATTTTTCATTACTCCGCAGGGTGTTTCAATTTGCCTCACCTTACAAAAACAAATTTTTCTGGTCTCTTTTTTTAGCCATTTTTCTGGCAGTTATTTCCCCCTTACGTCCGTGGCTGATACAACTTACCGTAAACAGGGGTTTACAACCCGGAACTCAGTTTTGGTTTTTAAAAGGTGCCGGTCCTGTAATCATTGGGATTACCATTATTCAGTTGGTATTGTTATTAATAGAAACCGGCTGTCGTTTTGTATTTACTTTTTTTACTGCATCCCTTGGACAAAGTGTGGTAAAAGATATGCGGGTAACTACCTATAAAAAAATCATCAGTCTAAATTTATCCCAATTCGATAAAACACCCATTGGCACACTAACAACAAGAACCATCAATGACATCGAATCTATCAATGATATTTTTAGTGATGGGCTAATTCCCATTATTGCAGATCTGCTATCAATCTTTGCAGTATTGGGTTATATGTTTTACATCAACTGGCAGTTGACGCTGGTATGTTTAGCCCCATTCCCCATATTGATTATTGCTACTTATTATTTTAAAGAGAGTGTAAATAAATCTTTTATAAGAGTACGCAATGCAGTTGCGCAATTGAATGCGTTTGTGCAGGAGCATATAACAGGCATGGGCATCGTTCAGGCTTTTGCAGCAGAAGGCAGGGAATTTGAGAAATTTGATCATATCAATAAAGAACATCGTAACGCCAATGTAAAATCAATATTTGCCTATTCTGTATTTTTCCCTGTAGTGGAATTAATCTCGGCATTATCGGTGGGGCTTTTGGTTTGGTGGGCCGCTAAAGAATCATTGTTGCTGGCTGATGTTGATAAACCTGAAATTGTAGGGATTATTACTTCTTTTATTTTATGTTTAAATTTATTATTTCGTCCATTGAGAGTAATTGCAGATAAATTTAACGTGCTGCAAATGGGAATGATTGCAAGCGAACGGGTATTTAAAATTTTGGATAATACTGATGTAACAGCTCAAAATGCTGCAAGAAACAATACGCCATATAAAGCTATACTAGGAAGAATTGAATTTGATAATGTATGGTTTGCATACGATTCTGATAATTATGTGCTTAAAAATATTTCATTCAATATCAATGCGGGTGAAACACTTGCAATAGTAGGTAATACCGGTAGCGGAAAAACCTCCATTATAAGTTTGGTTAACAGGTTATATCATATTCAAAAGGGAGCTATAAAAGTTGATGATCGGGATATTGAATCCTACGATCTTTTTTACCTGAGAAGTAAAATTGCAGTTGTTTTGCAGGATGTTTTTTTATTCAGCAGTTCGGTTTACGACAACGTAACACTCAGAAATAGTGATATTAAAAAGGAGCAGGTAGTAGCAGCTGCCAAAATGATAGGCATACACGATTTTATAATGCAGTTGCCCGGAGGGTACGATTATAATGTAATGGAAAGAGGGGCAACATTGTCTTTAGGACAGCGCCAATTACTTTCTTTTGTTAGAGCATTATTGTACAACCCGGCAATACTGATATTAGATGAAGCCACCTCTTCTGTTGATACAGAAAGTGAGCAGCTAATTCAGCACGCTATTGATACTTTAATTACAGGACGTACTTCTATCGTAATTGCCCACCGGTTGTCAACTATACGAAAAGCAAATAAGATAATGGTGTTGGATAAAGGTGAAATAATGGAAATAGGGACTCATGATGAATTAATTGCAAAGAAAGGCCATTACTATCAGTTACATAAATTGCAATTTGAAAAACAGGTATTGCCCGGTTTGCCAGCTTGATTTTTGTCAGGCGATTTTATTAAATTACAATAAGGCTTATTTTGATTAAAATAATGTCCTCAAAATCCGTTAAAAATTCTCTTTTCTTCCTTCTTCATTTATCTGTTAAACCCCTATCTTTGCGCCAAATTTCAGGTAAGATATGGCATCTAAAAGCATCAAAACTATACTGGCATTGGTTTTTAGCACAATTTTATTGGCATTATCACACAATGTGATTGCTCAGGAAGGTGATACAAAAACAGCTGAAAGCCATGTAGAAGAAAAGAAAGAAGGCTTTAATGCTAAAGAGGTAATATTTGGGCATATCATGGATGCGCATGAATTTCATTTTTTTGAATACGAGGGCAGCGATGGTCAAAAGCATCCGATAACTATCGCATTGCCCGTAGTATTATATTCGCCGCAAAAAGGTCTTTCCTTTTTTATGTCTTCAGCATTTGAGCACGGACCTAAAGAAGTTAATGGATATAAATTAAATGAAGATGGTAAAGTAATACCAGTGGAAGAAGGAGTAAAAGTGTATGACTTTTCATTGACACGTAATGTTGTTCAAATGATTTTGGCATTATCCATTCTTGTTTGGTTAATGATAAGTGTAGCAAAATCATATACAAAAGGACTTGGCGTAACTACCGCACCCAAGGGCAAGCAGAATCTGGTTGAAGTTATGGTAGCTTTTGTAAGAGATGAGGTTGCCAAACCAAACCTTGCTCATAAGGCGAATAAATACCTTCCTTACCTGCTAACTGTTTTCTTTTTCATTCTTATTAATAATATCATCGGTTTAATACCAGGTACTGCAAATGTTACTGGTAATATTGCCTTTACAATTGTGCTGGGCGTTATTTCTTTTGTAGTAATAATGTTCAGTTCTAACAGTCATTATTGGGGGCATATCTTTAACCCTCCCGGTGTACCTGGTTTTGTAAAACCAATACTTGTATTAGTAGAATTTTTAAGTGTTTTTATTAAGCCCTTTGCATTAATAATAAGGTTATTCGCCAATATGGTAGCAGGCCACATAATTATCATCTGCTTAATTTCTTTGATCTTTATTTTTGCACAGATTAATCCTGCCATTGGTTGGGGAGCTTCTCCTGTATCAATTGCTTTTACCATATTTATATATTTCATTGAATTGCTGGTAGCTTTTCTACAGGCTTTTATATTTACTGTACTTACAGCAGTATTTATTGGGCAGGCTTTTGAAGAAGAGCATGCCCCTGGTGAGCCTCATGATGATGCAGTAATAGTATAGTTGTTTATTTTTTTAATCATTATAAAACTAGAAGTATGAGTTTAATGACCGTTTTTTTAGCTGCAGGCGCACTTGCTAATGCAGGTGGTGCTGTTGGTGCCGGATTGGCAGCAATGGGCGCAGGTATTGGCATTGGTCAGATTGGTAAAGGTGCTGTAGAAGCAATTGCCCGTCAACCCGAAGCCTCTAATGATATTCGTGCAAACATGATTCTTGCTGCCGCTCTTGTTGAGGGTGCTGCATTGTTTGCAATTATCATTGGTTTCCTTGCAATGGTACTGTAAGAGTTTGTAAGATTTAGCAATATTCAACTGGCTTAGATTGTTTAACAACTTTTAAACCATTGTATATAGTGAGATTTTAAAACGTATTACTGCATCCAAAGTACAGGACGGAGGATGCAGTAATTTTAATAATTTTTCAAGTTAAAATTATTAAAGTGCTAATTTGGTTTTATTCAGTTGTACAGGTGATTTGATTAATCATAATATTATAAACTTAAATGCTCCTGCGGGAGATGGAGGGTAACAAAATGCAATTATTAACACCAGATTTAGGACTATTAGTTTGGACATTGTTGGCTTTTTTAATAGTGTTCTTCATCCTTAAGAAATTTGCATGGCCTGCAATAATTAAAGGGTTGAATGAAAGGGAAGATAATATTGCCCAATCAATTGCAACTGCCGAAAAAGTTAAGCTTGAAATGGCTCAATTCAAAAATGAGAATGAGGTATTTATGGCAAAAGCTCGTGAAGAAAGAGCGGCTATGTTAAAAGAGGCTAAAGCCACAAAAGATAAAATAATTTCCGATGCCAAGGAAGAAGCCAAAGCTGTTGCTGCGAAAATAGTTGCAGATGCCCAGGCAACTATTAACAACCAAAAAATGTTGGCTATTACAGAGATGAAGAATCAGGTTGGTAAGTTAGTAATAGAAGTTAGTGAAAAAGTATTGCGCAGGGAATTGACTAATAGAACAGAGCAGGAAAATTACATAAACCAATTGGCTCAGGAAGCAACGTTAAATTAATAAAAGTACAATGTACCTAACGGAACATTATTAGCTTACAATAAGTTGACAAAACCTAATTTGAGTAAATTGAAATATTAGTAACTTAATCATGAATAATCCACGTTTAGCAGGCAGGTATGCAAAAAGTTTAATTGATTTAGCCACTGAGTTAAACCAGGTGGATGTTATTTGTGCAGATATGAAATTTATACAGCGTATTTGCAAAAGCAATCCTGATTTTGTAAATGTTTTGCGCAGCCCCATTATAAAGCCAGGCACTAAAGAAAAAATCATCGGATCTATTACAACTGGAAGAGTAAATTTAACTACAGAGTCTTTTATTAAGTTGTTAGTGCGCAAGAGTCGTGAAATAAATCTGCATGAAATTGCTGATGCATATGTTCAACAATTCAATAAATTAAGAGATATCCATCAATTAAAAATTACAACAGCTGTTGCAATTAGTGAACCGCTTAAAAATGAAATTCTCAGCAAAGTAAAAGCATCTACTTCGTTACAAAATATAGAGATAGAAACTGCAGTAAAAGAAGAATTGATTGGAGGATTTGTTTTAGAAATGGAAGGGAAACTGATAGATGCCAGTATTTTAAGAGATCTAAAAGACATAAAGAAACAATTTATGGATAATGAATACATCCATAAACTCAGATAAAACAACTTTTTAAAACTAAATAGTTATGGTACAAATTAAACCGGATGAAATTTCCGCAATCCTCCGCCAGCAATTAAGCAATTTTAATGCTGGTGCAAGTTTGGAAGAAGTAGGCACTGTATTACAGGTGGGTGATGGTATTGCCCGTGTATATGGATTAAACAATGTGCGTAGTGGTGAACTGGTAGAATTTGAAAATGGTGTAAAAGCCATCGCGTTGAATCTTGAGGAAGATAATGTGGGTGTGGTATTAATGGGTGATAGCAGTGAAATTAAAGAAGGCAATAAAGTAAAACGTACCAATAAAATTGCTTCAATAAAAGTTGGAGAAGGAATGTGCGGTCGTGTTATTAATACATTAGGTGAACCGATTGATGGGAAGGGACCATTGCAAGGCGAATTGTACGAAATGCCATTGGAACGTAAGGCCCCAGGGGTAATTTTTAGGGAGCCTGTTAAAGAGCCATTGCAAACAGGTATCAAAGCAATCGATGCGATGATTCCAATTGGTCGTGGACAAAGGGAATTAGTTATTGGAGATCGCCAAACTGGTAAAACTGCCATTTGTGTTGATACTATTATCAATCAGAAAGAATTTTATGCAGCAGGTCAGCCTGTTTACTGTATATATGTTGCTATCGGTCAAAAGGCTTCTACTATTGCCGGTATCATGAAGACTTTGGAAGAGAATGGCGCAATGGCTTACACAACTATTGTTGCAGCTTCTGCTTCTGACCCTGCACCATTACAGTTCTATGCACCATTTGCAGGTGCTGCAATCGGTGAATTTTTTAGAGACACCGGAAGACCAGCATTGATTATATATGATGATTTATCAAAGCAGGCTGTTGCTTATCGTGAGGTGTCTTTATTGTTACGTCGTCCACCGGGTCGTGAAGCTTACCCTGGAGATGTATTCTATTTGCATAGCCGTTTGCTGGAAAGAGCGGCAAAAGTTATTGCAAAAGATGATATCGCAAGGCAAATGAATGACTTACCAGAATCTATCAAACATTTGGTGAAGGGTGGAGGTTCTTTAACAGCATTGCCTGTTATTGAAACACAGGCTGGTGACGTATCTGCTTATATTCCAACGAATGTTATTTCAATTACGGATGGTCAGATATTTTTGGAAGGTAACCTCTTTAATGCAGGTATCCGCCCGGCTATCAACGTAGGTATTTCTGTTAGCCGTGTGGGGGGTAATGCGCAAATTAAGTCAATGAAGAAGGTCGCAGGTACTTTAAAACTTGATCAGGCATTATATCGTGAATTGGAAGCCTTCTCTAAATTTGGAGGCGATTTGGATGCCGCTACTAAAAATGTAATTGATAAGGGGGCACGGAATGTGGAAATATTGAAGCAATTACAGTATTCTCCAATGAGTGTTGAAAAGCAGGTAGCGATTATCTATTTAGGAACACAAGGTTTGCTAAAAGATGTTGCCGTTAAAAATGTGAAGTCATTTGAAGAACATTTTTTACTTGAGATGGAAAATGCTTTCCCCGAAATATTAGCTGA
>JAYWAU010000454.1:0-9286 GCA_043782265.1 Ferruginibacter sp.
AAAACAAAAGGAGTAGAAGTGTTTCGTATTTTAGAAGTAGTAAAGGATTTGCCCGACAAATTGTATAATGGGGCCATTGTAAATTATCCGGAAAATTCAGACAAAAGCAATGGTCAGTTAATGCAAAAAGTAATAGAAATAATCAGGCAGTTGCATAGCATTCTTAAAGTGAACAAAGCTTTTAAAAAGCAAGATGACCAACTGTGTAGTTATGATGTTGCTCATCATGCAGGACTTTCTTTAGAGGAAGAATATGAACTCCTGGGATTGTTTCATGAACTCCAGCGTCAGGAATATTTAAAACAACATCTGTTAAAAGTGTTACCAGTAGTGGCTGAGATGGAAGCACTAAAAAACAGGATACAGCTAAACGGGCATTTTAAAAATTTAAGTGGCTTTAAACTCTAATTGAAATGCAGTTTTTTAATTGTCCGTAGGCTTTAATGGTGAAAAATAATTAAATGAAAAAAACACTTTGTTTTGATTTTGGTAATACCCGTTTAAAGTGCGGTGTATTTGAAATGGATATTTTTAAAGAAGAGGTTTTATTACCAGATGATAACTTAATTACCATTGAAAAATTGTTACAACAATACCAACCGCAAAACACTATTCTATCAAGTGTTATAAAACACAATGAAGGCATAGAAAATATGCTTTCAGAAAAGACCAATTTTCATAAATTATCACATCTTACTAAAGTAAATTTTACCACCCCGGTTGGTAAACCGGAAACAATTGGTGCAGACAGGCTGGCATTGGTTGCTGCCGCAGTACATTTTTATCCTGGTAAAAACAATTTAGTAATTGGGTTGGGTAGTTGTATTACTTATAACTTTATTAACCAATACCACCAGTTCTTAGGAGGAGCTATTTCTCCGGGTATGGAAATGCGTTTTAAAACCATGCATGAACATACGGCCTTATTACCCATTGTGCAAAAAGACTGGAATTTTCCTGTAATTGGGTACGATACCAAAACAAATTTGCAAAGCGGGGTAATTGCCGGAATTACCTATGAAATTGATGGATTTATCGATTATTATGCTGGCAAATACGGCAACTTTAACGTGGTTTTAACCGGGGGCGATTCGGCCTATTTTGCCGGTCAACTTAAAAACAAGATATTTGCAGACTTAAATTTTTTATTCAAAGGACTTTACGCCATCAGCGAAGTTAATAACTGCAAATAATGATGAGATTGATTGGATTGGTTTTAACTGTACTGTTTTGTACAACTGTTGCAGCTCAGGAGAACTCTCCTTACTCTCGCTATGGCTTAGGTGACCTGGCACCAAATCACAATATAATAACCAGGGGAATGGGTGGTATTGCCGCCGGTTACACCGATTTTCAAAGCATCAACTTTATTAATCCGGCCAGTTATGGCAGTTTAGGGTACGTTGATCCTGCTACAATAAGAACAAATCCAAATTACCAACGCAGTACTATTTTTGATTTTGGTGCCGAATTCGATACGAGAACATTAAAAAGTACAACGCCCCCTTCTAAATTTACTTCTAATAACCTAAGTATATCTTACCTGCAACTTGGGTTTCCTATAAAAATGAAAAAGGCAAATAAAAAAGGTATTTTTTTAGGAGCAAGTTTTGGTTTAAAGCCAGTTTCAAAAATAAATTATAAAATAGCAAAAGTTGAACGGGTAGCTGGCGTTGATAGTTTGGGAACCATTTATGAAGGAAGCGGAGGTTTAAACGAAGTGAATACGGGGGCCGGGATAAGATTTAAAAAATTGAGTCTTGGGTTCAATGCAGGGTATTCATTTGGTAAAAAAGATTACAGTACCCAGTTAACTTTTTTAAACGATACGGTCCATTATTACTCCTCAAATTCTTCCAGCAAAACTAATTTCGGAAGCACCTTTTTTAACGCAGGTTTGCAATACGAAATAACGCTTAAAAGAAAAGCTGTAATTGTGTTAGGAGCTTACGGAAACCTTCAACAAACGCTAAAAGCAAGTCAGGATATTATAAGGCAGACAATTACTACTGATGCCAATGGTAATGATGTTAAAATTGATAGTGTTTTTCAAAGTAACCTCAAAGGCGAAATCATTCGTCCATCATCTTACGGTATTGGTTTTACTTTCAGGGATAGCTCAGGTCATTGGCTTATTGGCGCTGATTATGAAGCCACACAATGGCAAAACTATCGTTTTTACGGTCAGCCAGACCTTGTCGCCAATAGCTGGAAAATTCGTGCAGGGGTAGAATATTATCCGGCAAACTACAATACCAATATCAAAAAATATTTCAATTTTGTGCATTATCGTTTTGGGTTTAATTACGGGCCGGATTATATAAAAGTAAATAATAGCTTGCCGGAATATGGTTTTACTTTTGGTGCAGGGTTTCCTTTAAAACTTAGAAGAGGTTATTTTGAAACACAATCTTCTATGTTAAATACTGCCATTGAAATTGGAAGCAGGGGCGATAAAAAATCAAACCTAAGAGAAAGCACCGTACGTATAAGTATTGGATTATCTCTCGGCGATCTTTGGTTTAGAACACAAAAATATTATTAAGCAGAAGGTACTTAATTATGAAATTTATAAATGTACAGATACCTATTTTAGCAGCCGTTTTTACCGGCTGCTTTTTTTTAGCTGGTTGTGAGGATAAGTTAAGTGAAGGGCATGCAAAATTTAATCAGAAAGATATAGCCAGGGAAGAGGGAAAGAGTGTGGTAATTACTTATTCAGTTGCAGGGAAAAAGAAAGCTGTTTTAACCGGACCAATAATGTACAGGGTACAGGATACAGTCCCTTATGTTGAGTTTCCTAAAAGCGTTCACGTAGATTTTTTTGATGTAAGAGATAGTTTAGATAGCAAACTGGATGCAAAGTATGCCACTTATAAAGAAAGCCAAAGCAAAGTATTTTTAAGAGACAGCGTTAGGATTATTAATGTAAAAGGAGACACTTTATATTGCGATGAACTGTACTGGGACAGGAGCCACACAGACACAGAATTTTATACAGATAAGCGGGTACGCATTCGCAGAAGAATGGAAATAATTGATGGTATCGGTATGGAGGCAAGGCAGGATTTTAAAGAATGGCATATTAAAGTAGTTACCGGGGTTATTAAAGTTCCCGGTTCTCAGTTTCCCAATTAGGGAAAATTATATGTAACAATAGGTTGATTTTAATTGTTATTATAATTTTAAATCTATGTGTAATTGTTGTTTTGGCAAATCAAACAATTAGAAACATTTTTATACTGTTGAGGACTTTATACTGGTTAGAAGTAAGTATTGATTGGGCATAAATCTTTTTTAAAAAAAACTGGTGTTGACTGAATTTAATATGAATACAATAACTGTTTACGGAATTCCCAATTGTGATACGATTAAGAAAACGCTTGACTGGTATAAGAAAAAAAATATCCAGGTTGAATTTCATGATTATAAAAAATCAGGGATCACTAAAGCGAAACTTTCCCAGTGGAGTAAGGAGGTAGGTTGGCAATTGTTGCTTAATAAAAAAAGTACTACCTGGCGAAGTTTATCATTGGAAAACCAACAAAAAGTCACTAATGAAAAGATGGCCTTACAATTGATGATTGAATACCCTACTATAATTAAAAGACCTGTTATAGAAATGAATAATAAAATTATAGTGGGTTATAACGAACAATATTTTTCCAAACAATAAAAACAAAAAGAATGAAACGCAATGCAACAGCCGTGTGGAACGGCACCGGTAAAGAAGGAACAGGAAGTCTTACTACCCAAAGCACAGTATTAAACAAATCGCAGTATTCATTTAATACAAGGTTTGCTGATGGAATTGGTACCAACCCCGAAGAATTAGTAGCTGCTGCTCATGCAGGCTGTTTTAGTATGAAACTAAGTTTTGTATTGAATGCCGCAGGTTTTACGGCAGATGAAATAAATACCAAATGTGAAATTACTTTAGACCCTGCAGCCGGAGCTATTACCGAATCTCATCTTACAATTGCTGCAAAAGTGCCCGGCATTAACCAGGAACAATTTGATGCAGCTGTAGCTGATGCAAAGGCCAATTGCCCCATCTCAAAATTATTGAATGCCAATATAACCCACGAGGCTGTGTTGGGGTAAAACAACCCCTGTCTCCGCAGCGGTGGATAACTTAGTATCAGCCGGTAAAATTAAGTAGGTTACTATTTAATTTTACTGGCTTGTTTTATAAAAAATGTCCAATGAATTTATTTGGGAATAGAATCTATAATGAGTTGGTTGATCAGTAGCTATTATTAAAGAAAATAAATGTTGTAACGCCTAAGTTCTCAACCGTAACCGAAAGGGTGGCTTTAATGCATCGCTTCTCCAAGATCAACCTTTTTCCCTTTATTACCTTTTACCATCAATACAAATGGTACGCAAATTAAAAAGAGAACACCGAGGTAAAAAAATATATCCATATAAGATAATACAGCGGCTTGTTTGGTTACTACATGATCCAATGCCGAATAACTGCTCTTTAATGCCACATCTGTATTCATTCCTTTGCTGATAAAGTTATGTTGCATAGCCTGCACCCTTTGTTGCACCATAGGATTGCTTACATCTAGTTTGCTCACAAGATCGCTGCGGTGTACCATATTTTGCCTGGCCATAAAGGTGGTAATCAATGCCACACCAAAGGAACCGCCCAGTTGGCGCATCATGCCGGTAAAGGCTGCTCCCTGGCCTATTTGCTGGCCTTTTAAAGTAGAAAGAGACAATGCTGTGATGGGAATAAATAACATACCCATACCAAGCCCACGAACGATCAGCATCCAGAAAAAAGCATCCGAATTGGTATCCGGGGTTACTATAAAATATCCCCAAAAAGTAAAAATGGAAAACAATGCCATACCTGCTGCTACCAGGTATTGTTGCGGTATGCCCTTCTGTAATAATTTGGCAATTACGGGCATCATAACCGCAGTGGTTAATGCGGCCGGCACCATTAGCATACCCGCCTGCTGAGCTGTCCAGCCTAAAATAGATTGCGTGTATAATGGAATGATAAAGGTGGAACCATACAAACCAAAACCCATGATAAAGGACAAGACAGTTCCTACCCGAAGGTTTCCATTTTTAAGCACCCGCAATTCAACAATCGGATTTTTAAAACTAGTCTCCCTCCAGATAAAAAAGAACAATCCTAAAAAGGCAGCAACAGCCAGGTACACAATAACACTGCTGTTGAACCAATCATCATCCTGCCCTTTTTCCAATACATATTGTAACGAGCCTACTGTAAGTGCTAATAGGCCAATACCTAACCAGTCAATGTCACTACCGCTGCTTTTTTCGCCATATTTAGGACTGCGAACAAATTGCAGCGTTAGCAAAGTGGCGATAACACCAATGGGAATATTGATGTAAAATATATACGGCCATGATGCATGATCAACAATATAACCCCCTAGTGGCGGCCCTAATGTGGGGCCAATGATTACGCCTAATCCGTAAATGGCCTGGGCCATACTTCTTTTTTCAGGGGGATAGCTTTCTGTAATAATGGTTTGTGAAGTAACAAGTAATGCACCGCCACCGATACCTTGCAAAAAACGAAATATCACCAACTCCCAAATGCCTGTAGCATTACCGCATAAGAAAGAACAAACAGTAAAAAGAATAATGGAAGCAGCAAAATAATTTCGGCGCCCAAACTGCACGGATAACCAACTCGTCATTGGAACAATGATAACGTTACCAATGGCATAAGCTGTAATAACCCAGGCAACTTCGGTAAGCGTTGCACCAAGAGAACCACGCATATCATTCAGCGCTACATTCACAATGGTAGTATCCACAATCTCCAGCAAGGCACAAAATATTGCAGTGATTGTTATAATCACCCGCCTTGAGCCATATTCAATTAACGAATCCATTTGTTGTTGCATACAATATTTTTTATTGCTGCCTATAACTCAGGCGGATAAAATACTTTGTGTTTTAATTTTTTTTGTTGACAGGTTATGGTCTATAAAGCGCCTCCATGTTATGTCCCGACAAGCAGCCAATAAAGTTTAATAGTAGTACGATGCCTGGTTCAAAAATTTTTTCACCCTGCCACTGCGGGATGAGGGCCTCACTTACAAATGTACATCCACACCTACGTTCATGCCGGGTATTAATTGCTTTACCAATGAATCAGCTGGGTTTGCAAACTCAATCTTCACCGGTAAACGTTGCACTACTTTTACAAAATTACCACTGGCATTATCGGGGGGCAACAAAGCAAAACGGGAGCCGGTTGCAGGAGAAAAAGAAGCAAGTTTTGCTTCAAATTCATGGCCGGGAAATGCATCCGCAGTGATAGTAACTTTTTGACCAACCCTCATTTTTTCAAACTGCGTTTCTTTGAAGTTTGCAACTATCCATATATCGTTGTTTAGTACAATGCTAAACAGCGATTGTCCTGGTTGCAAAAATTGCCCTTCCTGCACACTTACTTTTGATACCATACCAGTTTCGGGAGCAATAACCACTGCATAAGAAAGATTGAGTTTTGCCTCAGCAACATCCACTTCTCTTTGTTTGAAGACAGCACCTGCCACACCAATTTGTGAAGAGGTGGCATTGCTTTGTGAGCTTACAGAATTCGTTTGTTGTGCAACCTGATTTTTTTGCTGCACCAGAATTTGCAATTGCTTTTCGGCGGTTTGTTTGGCGGCTTCTGCCTGGTCAAATTGTTGCTGTGTTACAGAATGATCTTTTATAAGGTTTGCATAACGCTCATAATCCTGTGTGGTTCTTCTAACGTTAATCTGGGCAGCTTCTATTTGTACAGTTGCAGTTGATATGCCCGCTTGTGTTGTAGCAATATTTGCCCTGGAAGCATTGGTATTTGCTTGTGCAGCGCCGAGGTTACTTTTAGCAGTTGCCAATGCAGCTTCGGCTTGTTGTACTCTTAAAGCAAGGTCACGATCATCTAATATCAAAAGTGTATCTCCCTTTTTAACCAATTGGTTGTCCTTTACAAGAACTTCTTTTACATAGCCCGCCACACGGGGAATTACAGGGCTTATATTAGCTTCTATTTGTGCATTGTCTGTTTCTTCATGATGTTGTGCATGAAGGTACTTGGTGGTGCCAAACCAGCCACCGGCTACTAACAGTATTATTAATACAATAAGAAAGGTTTTACTTTTTTTAGGAGCGGCTGCCGGTTTGTTTGTTTCGTTTTGTTGCATAAAAAAACTTTATGTTTTGGTGTTTTATTAATTAGTTGTTAGGAGCCCTGCTGTTTGTAATAATTTGTTGTAGGCTACCGCTGCATCTGCTGTTGCATTGCTTACGTTTAATTTAGTTTGTAACTGAGCCACATCTGCATCCAGTAAATCGGTTGTGGTGGCCAATGCGTTATCGTATTTATTTTTGGTGATACGATAATTTTCGGCAGCCTGTTCCACAGCTTTTTGGTAAACTTCTATTTTTTTCTGGCTTAATAAATATCCCTGGTAAGCCTCGTTAATCTGTAAACGGATATTGTCATTCAACATATCCTGGCTGGCAGCAGCCTGTTGCACCTTTGCTTCTGCCTGCTCCATTTTTGATTTTGTTTTCCATAGAGAAGCAAAATTGTATTTTACGCCAACGCCAACTGTAATGGCATTTGTGATGGTTAAAAAATTAGGGATGTCGGCAGCAATGTAACCGGCAGTTAATGCAAGGCTGGGATAATAATCTGCTTTTACAGATTTAATACCAAGTTCAGCAACTTTTTTCCTTAATGCCAGCGCACCGATATCTTTACGGCCTTGTAACGCCAGCTGCTCGTATTCTTCAATGGTTTTTAAAGTGCCGGTTTGTTGCAAACTTTCTGCATCTGCCAATAAAATAGTTTGTTCCGGCAAGCCAAGCATCAATGCCATATTAACACTGGCTAATTTGTAATTGCTTTCTGCATCTAACAAAGCAAGTTCTATAGTTGATGACTGTAGCGAAACTTTCAACAAATCATTTCTTGCTATTAATCCATTTTTTTCAAGATTGGTAAAATCTTTTACACGTTGATTGGATTGATCCAGATTTTCTTTTACCAATGCGACTGCTGTTTTTGATTTGTATAAATTGCTATAAGCGTTGATGGTATTTAATATCAACCCTTCCTTGTTATCGTCAGCATCCAACCTTATTGCCTGTTCCAGGTATTTTGCAGACTCAATACCGTATTTTAATTTGCCACCAGTGTAAAGAGGTAACGAAGCATTCATCATACCATAAATTGCCTGTGATACTTTTGGGCCGCCTGCCCCCGGGGCAGCATCTTTCATAGTAATGTTTGGGCTTACAGGCAGATAGACATAAGAGCCTGTAACACTTACATCGGGCAGGCGTCTTTCATTTGCTTCTTTAACTGCGGCAGTTGCTTCTGCTATTTTGGCTTTATTATTTTTTATTAAATGGCTGTTTGCAATGCTAAGGTCAATTGCTTCTTTTAATGTAATCTTTCTGGTACTATCCTGTGCCTGCAAAGAGGAGATGCCTAATAAACACAACACTACAAAACTTACTGTTGCTGATTTAAATTTATGCTTCATTGGTTAATATTGCTTTGAATAAAGTTTTTATGTGAATACTTAATCTTCTTTTTAACAACAGCTCGAATTCTTCATCAGGCATGTCTTGTTGTTTATTAAATTCCCTGTAATATGCCTGGCTCATCATGGTTTGAGAAACAGTGCCTACCATTGTATTCATCATTAGTATTACGTCAATTTTCTTTTTAAATACTCCTTTTTTCTGCCCGTCTTTTATCAGTTCGGTTACCACTTCTGCGTTGCGTATTTTTACACTATTGGCAGCTTTTAGTATAGCTGGATTTTTATTGGTGGCTACCACCCCCATCATAATTTTGTGAAAGCATTGCTTTTGCATTACCCTGTCAATGTGCTCATCGATTAGCATATTGACTTTTTCAAGGGGGCTTAAACTTTCATCTTTTATCAAACTTTCAACCCTGATTTTAACACTGCCAACCCTCAACTCAAAAAGCGCTTCCATCATTTTTTCCTTAGATCCAAAGTAATAAGAGATCATCGCAACATTTACGCCAGCCTCATCTGCAATGTCTCTTACAGAAGTGCCGTCGAAGCCTCTTTCTGCAAACAGGCGCTCTGCAGTTTCAATTATTTGTATTTGTTTTTCATTTAATTCCATGTCCATAACATTTTTGATAACACAAAGTTAAACAAACGTTTAATTAAAATCAAACAATTGTTTGATTTTTTATTTTAATTCTTAAAACGTAACCTTCTCTTAATCTTGCGATTTATAAAAAACG
>JAYWAU010000455.1:0-3359 GCA_043782265.1 Ferruginibacter sp.
AGCGGTAAACTGTCAGGATTTTTCTGCTGATAAGCTGCTGAATATGTTGTCTTTTTCAGTGTCAAAATTAGAAAGCCAGTTATTAGATAAAAGATATTATTCTTTAGGAACTGAATTTTCGGGTGATACTGCAATCGGAACTTATTTATATCGACCTGTTATTAAAAAGAAAAAACAAACAGATCCCGTAAGTAGAAAATTTCTCCGCTCCGTTCTTAAAGAAACATTTACCCTTACTTACCAAACAACCTCAGCAACAGAATATACCGGCATTATTGAGACATTAAAAAAAGGAGGATTTTATTGTGAGTACGAAAAAGATAGTACAATTAAACCTGCCTCTTATTTATACCAGCATGAGGATTATACGGCCGGTGCAGCAATAACTAAAGTTGATACCACATCCTGGTATTCTATTACCGTATTTAAAAAAATAATGCCTGTTAGCAGAGATGTGCATTTTGCAGAAGACCTGCTGGAATTTAGTTCTCATGAATATTTGGTTTATTATTTCGGCGAAAAAAATGTAAAAAAAGATGTCTATTATTTTGCAAAAAATGACATTGTAAATTGTTCTGTGTTATTTATTAATACCAAGCTGCAGGTTATTTTTGTTTGGAAAGACGGATTGAACAGGCGTAAAATTGATAACCTTTTATTTGGCGGTCAGCATAAGCTGAAAAGTCAGCAGGAATATGATAAGCTGATTGCAGAAAATAGCTGGATGTTGAAAAGCGGGGTACATGCCGGTATGCCATTGATAGAGCTAAGAACATTGAATGAAAAAAATATAGCCTTTAGTGCAGGCGACTCTCCTAATCCCGGATTGATTTTTCCTGAATCAAGCGGTAAAGTTGATTTTAAAAATGCAGATGTTATTTTAGGATGTATCAATTGCAGCGATGATAAATTTGAAAGTACTCAAATGATGTATGCAGATAAAGCTATGGACGATGGTAGAGTTTTATTTGTTTTAACTATAGCACTATACCCGATGGTAACAGGCATTTTCGAATAATAATCCTCTTGATATTTCTGCAAAATAATTCCTGTTAATTGTATAAACGGGTAGCACAAAAATGTTTACGCTGAAGGGTTTAGCAGCAACTGTTGAATGTGCAGAATTATGATATAGATAATAATTGATATCATTTATATAATCTGAGATTTTTTTCAACTTCAATCACCAGCTTATCTCCCTTGTTTTGTTTAACCGTTTATAAAAGAAGTAGTAACAATGCAGCACAGCCAGCCACCTGCACGGGATAACGAATGTATTTCTTTGGTGAATTTAATGCCTCACTTTCATTATTAGTATCTTTACAACCTGTTAATATTAATTAATAAAATTTTTTATAGAATGACAAACAACCTTACAAATAAAGTAGCCTACATAACCGGTGGCAGCAAGGGGATAGGATTTGGGATTGCTAAAACTTTACTGGCCAACGGCATGAAAGTAGCCATCAGCAGCCGTACATTGCAGGGAGCTAAACAAGCAGCAGACTTGCTGAGTACAGATACGTCGATGGTGTTGGCTATTGAATCGGAAGTAAGTTCACTGAACTCAGAAATAAAAGCTGTTAAAGCAGTGATAGACCATTTTGGAAAACTCGATGTGTTGGTTGCCAATGCAGGCGTAGGACACTTTGCACCAATAGACAGCTTAACAGCCGAACAATGGAAAGAAACAATTGATACCAATCTTACG
Source organism: Ferruginibacter sp. (assembly GCA_043782265.1). Taxonomy (GTDB): domain Bacteria; phylum Bacteroidota; class Bacteroidia; order Chitinophagales; family Chitinophagaceae; genus Ferruginibacter. The sequence goes on from JAYWAU010000455.1 coordinate 1,712, forward strand.
GGCGTTTTTAATAGTGTGAAGGCTTCTATAGATTCTTTAAAACAAACCGAAGGATATATCATTACCATCGCAAGTCTTGCAGGCACCAACTTTTTTGAAAGTGCCTCTGCTTATAATGCCAGCAAGTTTGGCCTTGTTGGTTTTACGCAGGCTATTATGTTAGACCTGAGAAAATATGGTATTAAAGTTACTACTATCATGCCCGGTTCTGTAGCTACACATTTTAATAACCATGTGCCCAATGATGCGGATGCATGGAAGATACAACCGGAAGATATTGGTCAATTGGTAGAAGATCTTTTAAAGATGAATCCACGCACTTTACCCAGCAAGATTGAAGTAAGGCCATCTAAGCCAGGTAAATAATTTGTTCTTAATTCAGAAAGATGTTGCATGTATGATAAAAAATCGGGCAGCTATAGTACAGTCTTCAACCCAATAAATTAATCCTTAAAATACTTAATTGATGACACAAAGGGAACCTGAGCGGCAGTTGCAAATTTCTTAACCAGCATAAATATGTTATTGCTGCATAAGCAGGATAAAATTATAAAAGCCAGTGCATTTAGCCTGGCTTTTATGTATAATAAACTTCTCTATTAATATAAATAATGGAATGAATAAAGTACTAAAAATCTCCTTGTGCATCACGCATTGTATCCCATACCAATGCACTTGCACCCAATATAGCTGCGTCGGCTTCTTTTAATTCACTAAACAAAAGCTTTACTTTATTCTGAAAAATAGGTAGCAGGTTTGCCTCCATGTGTTTTCTTGTGGGGTTTAATAACAACGGGCCTGCCTTGGTAAGGCCGCCAAATAACACAATGGCTTCCGGTGAAGAAAACATGATAAAGTTAGCAAGTGATTCTCCCAATATCTGACCTGTAAATTCAAAAATACGGTTGGCTATTGTATCACCCTGCATGGCACAATCGTACACACTTTCGCTTGTAAGTTCATTAATGGAATAGTTGCGTAACAAGCTTTCTGTTTCAGGATATTCTGTCAACATCTCAATAGCTGTCTCACGTACACCTGTAGCAGAAGCATATGCCTCAAGGCTGCCATGCAATCCGGTGCTTTTATGCACCCGGCCTCCGTGACGAATGATAGTGTGGCCAAGCTCTCCGGCAAATCCATCATGCCCCACCACAATTTTTCCATCAATTACAATCCCGCTGCCTACACCCGTACCGAGGGTAATGGTAATAAAATGTTTAATGTTTTTGGTAACACCGTACATCATTTCGCCCACAGCAGCAGCATTGGCATCGTTGGTTAATTTGGTAGGAAGACCAAATTTTTTCTGCATTAATTCGGCAATCGGAATAATACCTTTCCATTTCAGGTTAGGCGCATATTCAATAGTACCCGTGTAAATATTCCCATTGGGTGCTCCCATACCAATACCCACAAATTTGTCGAGCCCGCCCACCTTTGTTACCATGGGCAATAATTTTTCGCAAAGGTCATCTATAAAATCTTCCACCACTTCATGTGCATTGCTCGGAATGCGGTCCTGGTCTATAATTTCTCCATTGCGGTTTACAATACCAAACTTTGTGGTTGTGCCACCAACATCAATACCTATTGCGTAAGGTTTATTCATAATAAATCTGAAAATTGTTTATGTTCAAAAAATAAC
>JAYWAU010000456.1:0-3358 GCA_043782265.1 Ferruginibacter sp.
GCAATTGGATGCACAATCGCTTTACCATTTTGTACAATTAACTGGCTTTCCGGAGAAGAGCCAAACAGTTTATAATCACCATAATCAAAATAAAATAAATAAGGACTGGGATTGATACTGCGTAAGGCCCGGTACACATTGAATTCATCACCGGAAAATGATTGTTCAAATCTTCTGCTTAGCACAATTTGAAAAACATCTCCTCTGTGGCAACTGGCTATTCCTTTTTTCACCATATCAATGTATGCTGCATCTGTTAGATTGGAGCTTTCCTCTCCTTTGATTTTGAAAGGAAAAGTTGGAACATCTTTACTTCTGATCAAACTCTCGACCAACTCAATTTCACTGGTAACAGCATCAATAGAATTTTCGCAAATAAACAACTCGTCTTTATAATGATTGATGGCAATTACATATTGATAAAGCCGATACCGCATTAAAGGAATTTCGGCAGCGCCTATTTTACTACTGCCATCTTTAAAAACAGCTTTGGTATCATTTAAATGAATGGAATCAAAAAACTGCACAGCATCATAGGTGCTATAGCCAAATAGTCCCTGCGCAACATTAATTGGTTTAGGTGCAGCTTCTGTAACTTCAAAGCGTTGCATAAAATCCCACAAAAGTTGAGGTACATCGGTAGGATTTTTGATGGCTGTTTTTTCGGCCGGCTGCCCGGGTAATTTAAATTCCAATACCAGTTTATTACTGATCTCAATTCCTGCAATCGCATTGATACCAATAAACGTGTAACTGTTTTCACCTGCGTGAAAATCGCTGCTCTCCAATAAAATAGTGTCGCGGAACCGATCTCTTAACCGCAGGTAAATACCAACCGGTGTATATACATCGGCTAGTAGTTTTTTGTAAGTGGTATTAATTGATATTCTTTTCATTCTTTATTTTTTATGGCCTCAATATTTGACATTAATAAAAATTAAATAAAAAACCCCAACACAATGTGTCGGGGCCTTAATATAGTTAGTACATACATAGCATAGCGACACAATCATAATAATGACTGCCACCACCAACTATTGTTATATGTATTTTTAATTTTCATTTCGTTGTGCAAATATGTGGCAGAATTATTTACAAAAAAAACTTTTTTAGTAAATTCAATAAAAATTTTAAAATGGAGATCAAACAGGAACAAAACCAAAGCAAAGGTGCATTTTATGTAGAAGAGGAAGGAATAAGGCTGGCGGAGTTGGAATATTCCATCGCCAATGATAACCTTATGATCATTAACCACACTGAGGTAGACGAGGTATTAAAAGGTAAAAATGTTGGTAATCAATTGGTAAATACCGCAGCGGATTTTGCCCGTTCCAATCACTATAAAATACTCCCACTATGCCCCTTTGCACACGCCGTTATGAAAAAGAGGAAGGCTGAATTTGCGGATGTGCTAAGAGATAATTAATTTGATTTGATATCGAGTACCTTCAGTAAAATTTAATAAAATGAATGTAATAATATTTGGTGCAACAGGAACTGTTGGCATGCAATTGGTAAACCAGGCGCTGCATATGGGGTTTCATGTAAGGGCGTATGGCAGAAATGTTTTTACAGAAAACCTTCCGGAGAATAAAGAACTTGAGCTAATACAGGGTGCTTTGTTTGATGAAAAGCAAGTGTTCAATGCCATTAAAGGTTGCGATGCTGTACTCTCTGCATTAGGTGGTAGTTTTGATGGTACCGATGTAACCAGATCGCTGGGGATGAAAAACATTGTTGCCCAAATGGAAAAAGCCAAAGTGCTGAGAATTATCGGCATAGGTAGTATGGGTATTTTAAATGCAGACGAGCACACACTGATCATGGATACTCCTGAATTTCCTCCGGAATATATTCCAGTTAGCATGGAGCATTTTAAAGCCTATAATTTCTTAAAGGCATCTACCTTAAACTGGACTTTTGTTTGCCCACCTGATATTAAAGATGCAGCAGTAACAGGTATTTACACCACCAATGCCGATTTTCCACCGGTTAAAAATAAATATCATATTAATGCAGGTGATCTTGCCATGTTTATGCTTAAAGAAATTACCTCCAATGAGTTTGTAAAACAAAAGGTTGGTATTTCAAACTAAAAAAACAACATTCACTATTTTACCAATCCTTTAACCCAGGCTGGCACAATATTGTACACCTTTAGAGTAAAAAATGAAACAGCTTTTACTTATCATCTCCTTACTAACCGGAAACTTTGCCAAAGCCCAAAAGATTGATAGTATCTATGTAAATCTATATACCGATAGCCTAAAAAAAGGAACCTACAATTATATCAATATTGATGGGCGCTTATCGAACGGAAGCTTTTTACCTCTTGACAACAACGACCTGACTTTTACAACCTCTGCAGGAGAATTTAAAGGCAATAGTTTGTGGATTAACAAGGATTTTAAACAGAATAAAGTAAGTATAAAAGTAATACTTAAAAGCAATCCTTCATTGCACAAAGAGTTTGACATCTACATTAAACAATTGCCCGATAATGAAAAATTAAAAACGACGGAGGAAATATTGAACGAAATAAAAAAGCCGAAGAAAAATAAAAACGGTCTATAAATTGTAAAGCAAAAATTAATAAAAAATCCCGGTCAATTGATATAACAATTACCGGGATTTCTTTTTACTACAATTCTATAGGATAAATAGTATTAAGCGAATTTTTTAGCATCTTCTAAAAACTTAGCAAGACCACTATCAGTTAAAGGATGTTTTAATAATCCTAAAATAGAATCAAGTGGACAAGTACAAACATCAGCGCCAGCTTCAGCACATTTAATAATATGGTTCGGGTAGCGGATAGATGCAGCCAAAATTTCTGTTTTGTATCCCTGTATAGAAAATATCTGACGCAACTGGTGAATCAAATCCATACCATCCCAACCAGTATCATCAACTCTGCCAATGAAAGGCGATACATAAGTTGCTCCAGCTTTAGCAGCCAAAATTGCCTGGCCAGCAGAAAAAATTAAGGTACAGTTGGTGCGAATTCCATTATCGGTAAACCATTTGATAGCTTTAATACCGTCTTTTATCATTGGTACTTTAACTACAATGTTTGGATGAATGGCATGCAATTTTTTGCCTTCTTCAATAATTCCGTCAAAGTCTGTTGACACAACTTCTGCACTAATATCACCATCTACCATTTCGCAAATAGTTTTGTAATGGTTCATTACGGCTTCTTCACCTTTAATACCCTCTTTAGCCATTAATGATGGATTGGTAGTAACACCATCTAAAATTCCAAGATCATTTGCCTCTTTAATTTGAGCCAGGTTGGCCGTGTCTATAAAAAATTTCATTTTGTATTTTATTTTATGTTTTGCAAAAGTAAAATAAT
>JAYWAU010000457.1:0-3357 GCA_043782265.1 Ferruginibacter sp.
GGCAATTTTATCAGTGCCCCCTTTTACAACAGTTACATTGCCTTTGTTGTCGGTAAATTCCTGGTCTTTATCTGTTGGAATTTGTAATGCATGTGCCAGCCTGATACCCAGCAAACCATCTTTGGCATCAGTAAATGTAACATCCACACTGGCTTTCAATGTTGTTACCCTGTCGATTATCCTTTGATGTGAGGTGCCACTAAATTCAAAGCGGGTGGTTTCTTCCAGTAACACTTCCTTGCTTTGATTAGTCCAGTTGGCATGGTAAGATAAGATACCTTTTGTACCGTTGACTGTTTGCAAAATACGGTCTGTTCTTATCCATCCGTAGGAATGCTTTTTTTCTGCAGGGATAGCATAAGAATTATTCCAGAAATCAAGCCCGTTCACATTTTCAAAAGTGAACCACATGCCAATATGGTGTGGATGATCTGTGGGGTCGTTTGGTTGTGTATCTAACGGAAAGCCTCTTGTAATAATGGTTCCGGTGGCGGCATGCACCGGAAACAGTACTGGTTTTTCCAAACTATCCGCATATATAAAACTGGTAAACAATTTTTCGCCAATAAACACATCCACCTTTTTTTCTTTGTTTGACTTTATAATTTTTACAGTTTGTTTTGTTTGAGCGAATGAAGTGGAAAAACTTGTTGCAGCAAGAAGGCTGATGGAGAGGTATTTTAAAATGGCAGGCATAATTGTTCAATTATATTAAAAAAGTTATCGTTTATTTTTTAAATGAAAGTCTTCAAAATATTGGTCTTTTAATTTACTTTATCATTATCATATTGCTTTTGAAATAGCCTCATTAGCGCCATATTTTAATTTGCCAAATAGCATGTCGTCAATTTTATCAAACTCGATTTTATCAAAGGTCTTTATAAAATTTCCATTCTCTAATAAATGGATTTTATCACAAATTGAAAGTAATGGTTCTATAATGTGTGATGAAACAAAAATTGTTTTATCCTTTTGACTTAAAGTAGTAATAATGATTTCAAGTATTTTATTCGTCTCAAGGTCTAGTCCGTTAAAAGGTTCATCTAAAATAAATATTGGCTTGTTTTGTTTTAAAACGCCCAACAAAGCCAGCTTCTTCTTCATCCCCGTTGAATAGTTTTCCACTAACTCATCTAAAGGTAATTTAAAATAATTTTGTAAAATAGGTAAACTAAAATCGGGATTTGTTTGTCTGAATATTTTTAAATATTCATTACCCGTAATTCTTGAATAGAAAAAATTTACTGTTTCAAGATAAGCTGTGTCTTTAATACCCAGGTTAACACCATTTAATTTTAGCAGTCCTGTATCTGGCTTTAAAACTTTAGCCAGCACATTGAAGAAAGTTGTTTTACCAGCTCCGTTTAAACCTACAATTCCGTGAATATTTCCGTTTTGGAAGTCGCGGTTTATATTTTTCAAAACTTGATTATTACCAAATCGTACATTCAGTTCTTTAATACTAATCATTTAGATATTGGTTTAAATTTTTCTTTGCTTTATCAAAATAAAAGAATGAAAAGATAGCAGGTATTGGAAAAAAATAAGGCAATGCCGAACAAAACGAAATAATTGCAATAGCAATGCTGTTTCCAATCAAATTCTTTGTCGGTCTATATGAACTGTATTTAAAACAAATTGTAAAACACAATAAAAAAATCTGGGTTACAACAAAGAGAATATTAATGAACAAAAACTCATTATTGAAAATTGTGTTTATTATCAGCAACGGCGTGTACAAAATAATGATGTAAGTAATATTAATTTTAAGTTTATCCCTTAAATATTTTCCTGGTAATTTATCTCCTTCTCTTAAAATCTGGATTGGTTCACATTCACTATGAAACGATACTATTATAACTGTTAAAAACCACAATAAAAAAAGGGGTAATATTCTGAACCAACAGAATGCTATAGCCAATAAATACAATCCAATAAATGAAATGTAATATTTTCTAAAACCACTTACCCATTCAAAATTGGTTGCTGGAATTATTGAAGATAGATTTTTTAAAATTGTTTTTTGGGTAAAGGAAAACTTAAAAAAAGGTATGCAAAATAAAAGCACTACCAATAATGGGAAACATATCCAGTTTGCTGTAACTATACTTGTAATAAAAAATGGCAAAGTAACTGCCATATACTCTGAAAATATTTGCAGATGAGGATCTGCTATATGTTTATAGATAAATGATTTATCCTTTCGATAATATTGGAGACTAAAACAAAACAACGTAATTGCCACAACTAAATAATACGTATTCGGCTCTTTCTGATATTGCTTAAAAGATGCGAAAACAAGAAAGAAAAATAACCCAATAAATATGGGTATGTATAATCCAAGTCCGTTTAATTCCTTTTGTAATTGTTTAAGTCTTATATTTAAAAGAGTGAATTCCATTATCATGAAGACTTAAAATCGTTGCTACAATAATCAAATTTGCTTAATCGCTCAATGTGCAAAATCAACCTCAAAATTACCTTTAATTCTTTCAATAGAAGGATTGAAATAACCAAATTTAAGGTTAGGAAATTCTTCCCGTATCAATTCCATCAATTGTTTTACGCCCATGCATTCGCCGGTTTCAGTAACACCAATTTTGCCCAGGTACCAATCAGGATCAATATTAAAATTGCGCCATTGAATCATGCACAGATCGGTTTCTCTTATCAGCTTACGGAGTGCTTCGTATTCTTCAATGCTATCCGTCATGCCGGGAAAAACAAAGTAGTTAATACTCGTCCAGCCACCATAGCTCCGCATTACTTTCAGGCTTTCAATTAAATCTGCAAACACATAATTATTGGGGCGGTAATAAGGCGTGTAAATGCTTTCCCTGGCACTGTTGGTGCTTACCCGCATGCTGTTTAAACCTGCTTCGCACAAGGCTTTCACGGCATCCGGCTTGCTGCCGTTGGTATTGATGTTGATGCTTCCCTTTTGGGTATGCCTGCGTATTTCAACAATGCTGTCGCGAATGGTTTCCCACATTAACAACGGCTCACCTTCGCAACCCTGTCCAAAGCTTATGATAGGAAATGGCGCCGTTTCCAAATGCGGTACAGTGAATTCTACAATCTCTTCCGGTGCTGGTCTAAAGGTTAACCTGTCTTGTGTACTTACAATAGTTTCTTCAACTGGTTGAAAGCTGATGCAACCAATACAGTTGGCATTGCAGGCGGGTGAAGAAGGAACGGGACATTCCCACCGGCCCATTGCTAAATTTCTTGCAGCAGGGCAATTATAGGTGAGGCAACAATTTTCCATTAAATGTTTTACCAACCTGTTGTGTGGATAGGTTTTTAGCAGGTAGTCTGTACCACTTGCAATCTGTGCTTCATCATAACCTTCACATT
>JAYWAU010000458.1:0-3348 GCA_043782265.1 Ferruginibacter sp.
TGGTTACCCAGTTTAACTATTGTAACCCTTTTAACCTCCAGCTCCTTTATCAAATGATCCGCCACTTTTTTTGCGCCATCCAGGCTATTCTTATCGCCGGTAATATCATAGTATGCCAATAAGCCGAGCATACAATATTTTCTTCCCCAGATATCCCATGACTGTAAATGACTGGCATCTGCATAATTGCCGATATACCCATCGGGTGTTTGTGTTTGTAATAAACCGGTAACCGCTTTATCCAGTGCGGTTTTCAATTTTGCATCAGGGCGGTAACGGTAGGCCAGCACTGCTGAGGTAAACCATTTGCCCCAGAACTCAGATTGCCAACAACTGGTTTCGGTTCTTTGGGTAAACGGATCTATCAAACGGTTCACATCCTGTGCAAGGATGCGGTTTTGATAAGAAGCTTCTAATTTTTCTGCCGTGTATCCGCTCATCTGTACAGACTGTGCTGCGGTTAAACGGTCCTGCACCATGGTATTGTTTTGTGCATACAGAAAACCGGTTACAGTTACCAACAGGCAAAGAGCAATCATTTGTTTGGCACGCATGGGATATACTTTTTAAGAAAGGGCTCATTTACAATTTAACGGATGCATAAGTTACGGAGTTGGCGGGTATTGAGCAAGTGCCTGGTTTTAAATTATACCCGTTTCGTCTTCAAAAATATTTGTAAGCAGCTGGCAAAACCAAGACTTTCCTATAGAATTGTTGTGAATAGTGTATGTTATTCCTTTTATGATGTAACACTTACCATGAAACAACCCAATAGTTTTACAAAAAAATTATTGTCCCTTTTGTTTACCAAATACCTTATAAAATGATAAAAAGAATATTATTATTAGTGCCTGCATACCTTTTGGTTTTTTCTGCATCTGTTTTTTCGCAAAACATCAATACCGATTCGCTTGCTTTGATCTCGAAGATCAGTTCAGATAAATTAAAACTGGGCAAACTTCAAAATGAAATTGAGCAGAAAACAAAAAACAAAATGGATGCTTCCATTCAGGCACAAAAATCTGCCAATGCAAATACGGATGCTGCCAATAAATTAAGTGATGATCCTCAGAATAAAAGACTGGCAAGAAAAGCAGACAACAAAGCCAGCGATGCAAAAAGTGAAGCCAGATACGCAAGAAAAGAAGAACGCAGGTTAGATAACCTCAATAAAGACATCCGCGATTTGAAAAATAAGATAGCAGATGAAGAACTGAAAATGAAGAAGTATATATTAGCCGGTACAGGCAATTAGAACAGCTGATTTATAAGCTGCAATCCTTTGTGAATCTTTGTGAATTGGTGTCTTTGTGGTTTACTTATTAGGAACCACAAAAACGCAAAGGCCCAAAGAAGGACAAAGGCTTTTTTTAAAACGGTGAAGGACTGATACTCGTCCACCCGCCATCAATAATCAGGGTTTGTCCGGTAATGTGTTTGGCTTTATCTGATACAAGGAACAAAGCCGTATCTGCAATATCCGTAACCGTAGCGGGGCGGCCCATGGGCGTGATGGTACTCCATATTTCGGTATACCGAGGATCGTGCAAGGTTCTTTCTGTTAGGGTAGCACCGGGTGCAATAGTATTTACATTGATATTGTATTGTGATAATTCGATCACCAGATTTTTTGCAAGCATTTCCAATGCGGCTTTACTCATTCCGTAAGCAGCGAGGTCTTTGTGCGCCTGGTGGCCGGTTACAGAAGAAGTAAATAATAAAGAACCGCCGGTTATTTGTTTTTTCATTTGGTTAGCGGCCGCCTGTGCCAAAAAGAATGTACCGCCAAGGTTAACCTGCATTACCCTGAAAAAAGATTCAGGTGTATAGGTAAAAAAATCGCCGTACAAAGTAATACCCGCATTGGCGATTACAATATCCAGCTGACCAAATTTACCAACGGCTTCGTTTACCATTTGCTGAATAAAAATGGTGTCGCTGGAATCGCCGAGGAAAGCAATACAGGTGCCGCCGGTTTTGTCAATAATCCGTTGCACAGCCTTCGCTGCCAATTGTTCATCAATATCATTCAGTATAACCGAAGCCCCTTCCTGCACAAGTTTTGTGCAGATCTCAAAACCAATGCCCTGTGCGGCACCGGTTACAATGGCCACTTTGTTTGTAAACTGCATAGCAATCGTTTAGTATAATTAACTGCGGGGTATATTAATGCGAATCCCTGCTAACCTTACTGCCTGAACCACCTTTCAAAAAATCCATATCCGCACCCAGGTGTGCCTGCTCAACATGTGTCTGGTACAAATGCACATAACCGCGCGACTCGATCTTTTCGGTACAGGTCCAGTTTTTCATCCGTGCAGCGAGTTCTTCTGCTGATACTTCGAGTTCTAATTTTCTGCTATGCACATCCAATGTAATCATATCCCCATTCTGCACCAATGCCAGCGGACCACCCACGGCAGCTTCTGGCGATACATGCAATACCACTGTTCCAAAACCGGTGCCGCTCATTCTTCCATCCGATATTCTTACTAGATCAGTAATACCCTGTTCCAGTAATTTTTTCGGCAATGCCATATTACCTACCTCGGCCATACCGGGATAACCTTTGGGCCCCACATTTTTTAATACCATGATACTGTGTTCATCAATCTCAAGTTCAGGATCTTCAATACGTGCATGGTAGTCTTCAATGTTTTCAAAGACTACGGCTTTGCCGGTATGTTTTAATAATGCCGGACTTGCCGCAGAAGGTTTGATCACTGCACCATTGGGTGCAAGGTTTCCTTTTACTACAATGATACCCGATTCGGGTTTGAATGGATTAAGCATAGTGCCGATCACATTTCTGTCATACACTTCTGATGGTTTGCAATTTTCTCCCATTGTTTTTCCATTCACGGTAATCGCATCGTTGTGAATGATAGCAGCCATTTCTTTGATCACCGCAGGTAAGCCGCCGGAATAATACAGGTCTTCCATATAATTTTCACCGGAGGGTTGTATGTTGGCAAGCAGTGGAATGTTCTGTGAATATTTATCAAAATCATCAATGTTTAATTCTACACCTATTCGTCCCGCAATGGCCAGTAAATGAATCACAAAATTGGTTGAGCCGCCAATGGCTGCGTTTACCATGATGGCATTTTCAAATGCCTTGCGCGTTAGCAGTTTTGAAAGGGTGAGGTTTTCTTTTACCATTTCCACAATCCTTCTTCCGGATAATTGAGAGAGCACTTTTCTTCTTGCATCCGCCGCGGGGATGGATGCATTATTGGGTAAGGATAATCCCAATGCTTCCACCATTACGGCCATGGTGGATGCTGTTCCCATCACGGCACAATGCCCCTGTGTTCTGGCCATACAGGCTTCTGCTTCTACAAATTC
>JAYWAU010000459.1:0-9227 GCA_043782265.1 Ferruginibacter sp.
GTATTTAAATTAATATCCGGAATACCGGGATATTTTTTATCTGAAAATATGTAGGCAAATTCTCTTTTTACAGCTTCTTCGGTCAAGGTATTGGCATACACTTCCATTGCCTTTCCGGAGAAATATGAAAATGCTTTTACGTCATCTAAACCAGCGATATGATCTTTATGAGGATGGGTAAATAATACGGCATCTAACTTCTTTATATTTTCTCTTAACATTTGATAACGAAAATCGGGAGTGGTATCAACAACAAACGTGGTAGCAGCGCTTTGTACTAAAATACTACTTCGTAAACGCTTATCCTTTTTGTCGGCAGATGCGCATACTTCACAACCACACGCTATCATAGGAACACCAGAACTGGTTCCTGTACCAAGAAATGTTATCTTTAAAGGGGGACACTGCACTTAGTAAAAATAAGTAAAACTATCAAGCATGTACAAATTGTAAATTCAACTGGCTTTGTTTGTCATTTCCAATAGCCATCACTTCATCAAATAATTTCTGGCTATCGTGTGTTAAAGCATCAAAATTAATTTCCAGTTGAGGCATTAGGTCTATCAAAGTATTTATTTTCCCTTCTGTTTGAAAAAACTTATTAAGCACTACTACTTTTTTAGCCTGTAAAATACAATACCCACTTTGAAAATTTCCTCTTTCATAACGGATCACATAACCGCTCTCCTCTATTATTTTTTCTATTTTATCTAAAGTAGTTTGTGTGAATTTTATAGCCATAATTAGTAAGACTTCAACTGCCTGAATTGATTATTACAAATTTACACTAGCCCATTAGTAAGCGCTTTTCTACTTATCCACAAAAGTTTATAACTAAATAGAACCAAGCTTATTTATTCGTCATCCTTATTATAGGTACAATCATTTCTTCCAGACTTACCCCGCCATGTTGAAATGTATTTCTGTAATAATTTACAAAATGATTGTAGTTATTGGGATAACATAAAAAAATATCCCCCTTTGCAAAAATAAAAGATGAGTTTACATTTGGCACAGGCAACCCTGCTTCTCTGGGATCTCTAAATACCAACACATCTTTTGCATCATAATTTAAATTTCTGCCATGCTTATAACGTAGATTGGCAGTTGTTTGTTTATCGCCGATAACTTTGGCCGGCGTTTTTACCCTAACTGTTCCATGGTCCGTACCAACCATAACAGTCACATTTTTGTCTGCAATTTTTTTCAACGCCTGGTGCAAAGGCGAATGTATAAACCAACTTTCAGTAATGCTTCTATAACTTGTTTCATCACCTGCCAGCTCCTTTAATACCTCCATTTCTGTACGTGCATGGCTCAACATATCAATAAAATTATAGACAATAATATTGATGTCGTTTTGCATCATATTGTGCATATTCTCTACCATTTTTTGTCCATCGTGATTATTGGTAATCTTTGTATAAGAATATTTTAAATCTCCCTTACCTAAACGTTTTAACTGGCCTTTAAAAAATTCTTCCTCGTACATATTTTTTCCGCCTTCTTCATCATCATTTTTCCATTGGGCGTTAAATTGCTTTTCAATATCAATGGGTAACATCCCTGCAAAAATTGCATTGCGTGCATATTGGGTAGCAGTGGGTAATATGGAATAAAAAGTATCTTCCTCCTGAATGCGAAAAGTTTCTGCAAAAATTGGCTGAATGGTTTTCCATTGGTCAAACCGCAAATTATCTATTAGCACAAAAAATAAAGGTTTACCTTTTTCAAGATGGGGCAGTACTTTATACTTCATTAAGTTATGGCTCATTATAGGGGCATCTGTACATTTAGGTTGTACCCATGATGCATAATTTCTTGAAATAAATTTAAAAAATTCAGTATTGGCCTCTGCCTTTTGCGATTGAAAAACTTCCTGCATTTCAGGGCTATCGCTCTTTTTCATTTCAAGTTCCCAATACACCAGTTTTTTATAAATTTCCATCCAACCTTTATAATCAGGACTGTCGTTTAATGCCATAAATAAACTACGAAATTCCTGTTGGTAGGCAGAGGTTGTTTTTTCTGCAACCAACCGCTTATTATCAATCAATTTTTTTAAACTCAACCATACCTGGTTTGGATTTACCGGCTTTATTAAATAGTCGCTTATTTGGCTCCCAATCGCTTCATCCATTAAGTTTTCTGCTTCATTTTTAGTAATGAGCACTACTGGCAAATTACTGTTAACTTCTTTAATTTGCTGAAGTGTTTGCAACCCGGTAATACCAGGCATGCTTTCATCCAGCAACACCACATCAACAATATTTTCCTTTACAAACTCCACGGCATCAAATCCATTGGTTTTAGTATTTACTTCGTAGCCCTTGTTTTCTAAAAACATAATCTGCGAGTTAAGGCTGTCAATTTCATCATCTACCCAAAGAATTTTTGCTATACTCATAATGGCTGTTGTTTTTATTACCGGTTTTAAAATTTGTTATTATTTATTATAGAACCTTATTGTGTATTTAATAATCTGGAAGGCTTTTATCTTTCGGTTTAAACAAAAAGACCTCATTTATCAAGCCAATAAAATTTGTGAAGTAGAATTTATCTATATGCGGTTATAATATTAAAACAATAAGGTATGTAGCAAATATAATGGATTCAAATTTCAGATTTGTAGCTTTGTGCTGCATCTAAAATAAGTTTTAACAAAATACTACCAATCACCTAAAATAATCAATGCAGCTTAAAAAAATAATCAACGATCCGGTATATGGCTTTATCACCATTGATGATGAACTCATTTTTAAAATTATTGCCCACCCCCATTACCAGCGCCTGCGACGCATTCATCAAATGGCCATGGCACACCTTGTTTATCCCGGGGCTGTACATACAAGGCTACACCATTCATTAGGTGCTTATCATTTAATGTGCAATGCTATTAACGAATTAAAAAACAAAGGCACTGTTATTACCAGAGATGAAGAGCAGGGTGCCAAGGTTGCTATATTGTTGCATGATATTGGTCATGGGCCTTTTAGTCATGCTTTGGAAAATGTCCTAATTGAAGGTATGCACCACGAAGCCATTTCTTTATTGTTGATGCAAGACCTTAACAAACAATTTAATGGACAGTTGCAGACAGCAATCGATATTTTTACCAATGTGCATCCTAAAAAATATTTACACCAACTTATAAGCGGACAACTGGATGTAGACAGAATGGATTATTTAACAAGAGATAGTTTTTTCAGCGGCGTAAGCGAAGGCGTTATAGGTTATGACAGGATAATTAAAATGCTGATTGTTCAGGATGGCGAGTTAATGGTGGAGGAAAAAGGTATTTATTCTATCGAAAAATTTTTAGTGGCAAGGCGCTTAATGTACTGGCAGGTTTATTTACATAAAACAGTGCTATGTGCTGAACAAATGTTGAAACGCATTATAAAAAGAGCTAAATACATCAAGGCTTTTACTAAAACGGCCCTCAATAAATTCATTAATGAGCCAATTGAAACTGTTACGTTAGAGGAGTTTTGCCTATTGGATGATTTTGATGTGGTATCGGCAATAAAAGAATGGTGTACACACGATGATAAAGTATTATCAATTTTATGCGAAGGAATTATTAACCGTAATTTATTTAAAATAAAATTTTTTGGTGAACCTATTGTTAAGGTTTTGTTTGATGAAAAACTGGCTGATGTTATGCATCGGTTAAATATTAGTGCAGAAGAGGCAGGTTGGCTAGTATTTACCGGCGAAGCTGTTAGTAACACCTATAATTTTGAAGATGAACATATTCATATTTTATTTAAGGATGGCACTGTAAAAGATATTTCTGAAGTTGATAATGCCCTCATTAATCAAAACATGAAAAGCAAGGTTAAAAAATATTACATTTGTTACTCAAGATAGATAAACGCTTTTTAATTTTATGACCGTAAATTAAAAAGTCACCCTCAAAAGCTTAGCTAAAAAATATGCAATTTACCGCAGCACAAATAGCCCTAATGATCAATGGAAAAGTAGAAGGTAATGGTGAAATAGCTGTAGGGGCTTTCGGTAAAATTGAAGAGGCAAATGCGGGTGAGTTAGCATTTTTAGCCAATCCAAAATATGAAGATTATTTATACAGCACAAATGCTTCTATTATTATTGTTAATGAAACGCTGGAATTAAAGCACCACATTTCAGCAACACTTATAAGAGTGCCTGATGCATACACTGCATTTGCCGAACTGCTTGACAAATACCAGCAGATACGCAATCAACAATTAACCGGCATTCAACAACCTGCTTATGTTGATGCTACTGCAAAAATTGGCAACAATGTATTTATTGGGGCCTTCGCTTATATTGGAGAAAAAGCCATTATTGCAGATGGGGCTAAAATCTATCCCTCAGTATACATAGGCAATAATGTAGTTTTGGGAGAAAACTCCATTATTTATCCTGGTGTTAAAATTTATCACCACTGCATTATTGGTAAAAATGTCGTGATTCATGCAGGTACTGTTATAGGTGGAGATGGCTTTGGGTTTGCCCCTCAGCCGGATGGTACTTTTATAAAGGTTCCGCAAATTGGCAATGTAATTATTGAAGACAATGTAGAGATTGGCTCCAACGCCACCATTGACAGAGCTACTATTGGAAGTACATTAATAAAAGCAGGTGCTAAACTGGATAATCTTTTACAAATTGCACACAATGTAGAAATAGGTAATAATGCAGTAATTGCTGCTCAGGCTGGTATTAGTGGCAGCACTAAAATCGGTAATAATGTTATGATTGGTGGGCAAGTAGGGATTGTAGGACATCTTCAAATTGCTGATGGAAGTAAAATTAATGCGCAAAGCGGTGTAAGTAAGTCTATAAAAAAAACAAATACAGCAGTTACCGGATCTCCAGCCTATGAATACACTGCTGCACTGCGCAGTCAGGCAATGGTAAGAAGCTTGCCGGAAATGGAAAAAAGAATAACGGAACTGGAAAAATTGGTGAAAGAGTTGTTAATGTCGAAGTTGAAAGAAGTTTAGTTTAATTAACTATTTCTTTTACTTCCCTTTAATATTTATACACGTTTAAATAATATTTCCTTGAATAAATCCACAATAGTATTACAGACAGCTCATTGACTTAGAATATACTCAAATAAAAAATAAACCTACTCACTCCAACTAATTTCCTCTTTTTTAAAAATGTTTAAAAGCTGCCTGGAGGATATAGCATTATATGATGCCGAAAAATAAAATATCTTTGCCCCCTATTTATAAAAAACCAAGTATGGACGTAAATTTTAACCCAGACAAACAACACACTTTATTATCACCTATCAGTATTTCTGGTACTGGTTTACATACGGGCATTAATGTAGACATGACGCTGAGACCGGCAAATGCAGGTTTTGGTTTTCAGTTTCAGCGTATTGATTTACCTGGTATGCCCATTATTAAAGCTGATTGCGATCTGGTTACAGATACATCAAGAGGAACAACGCTGGAAATTGGAGAAGCGAAAGTGAGTACTGTTGAACACATATTGGCTGCCCTTGTTGGCATGGGAGTAGACAATTGCCTGATTGAAATAAATGGACCGGAAATACCCATTATTGATGGAAGCAGTGAACCATTTGTAGAAATTATTGAAGAGGGCGGCGTGTTGGAACAAGAAGCTGCAAAAGCATGGTATTCTATTGACAATAATATATCCTATTATGATGATGTAAAAAGGGTAGAGATGACTGTTCTGCCCTCTACAGATTATAAAATCACCACATTAATTGATTTTAATTCGCCGGTATTAGGTACACAACATGCCAGTTTAAAAACAATGCATGAGTTTAAATCTCAAATTGCCCCGTGCCGTACTTTTTGTTTTTTGCATGAGTTAGAGGCCTTGTTGGATAATAATTTGATAAAAGGCGGCGATATAAATAATGCCATTGTTGTGGTAGACAGGCCCGTAACAAAAGAAGAAATGGAACGGCTGGCAAAAGCATTTGGCAGAGAAAAAGTAGAAGTAAAAAGTGAGGGCTATCTAAATAACCTGGAACTCCGTTTTCCAAATGAACCTGCCAGACATAAATTATTGGATGTAGTTGGCGATCTGGCGCTTATAGGGTATCCTATTAAAGGGCATATTATTGCCAACCGGCCAGGCCACAGCAGTAATGTAGAGTTCGCTAAAAAAATAAAGAACTACATCAAAAAAAATAAACATACTAAAGGCATTCCTATTTACGATCCCACCCAACCACCTGTTTATTCATTACAGCAAATAGAAAAAACTTTACCGCACCGCTATCCTTTTTTGTTGGTTGATAAAATTATTGAATTAACCGATAAACAGATTGTGGGTATTAAAAATGTAACTTTTAACGAGTATTTTTTTCAGGGGCATTTTCCCGGAAACCCAGTAATGCCAGGTGTTTTACAGGTTGAAGCACTGGCACAAACAGGTGGTATTCTTTGTATCAATGCAATGCCCGAAGGCCAGTATGATACCTATTTTATTAAAATAGAGAATTGTAAATTCAAACAAAAAGTAGTACCCGGCGATACAATGATTTTAAAAATGGAATTGATTGAACCTATCCGCCGGGGAATATGTGTAATGAGAGGTAGTATTTTTGTCGGCAATAAATTATGTACTGAAGGTGATTTAACAGCACAGTTAGTAAAAAGAAGTTAAAAGACTTTTCGTTAGTACAGTTGCGCTGGTATAAAATATCACTTTTAATACATTCGGAGTAATTCTGTGATTTCCAAAATTTTAAACTTTTAGATTGTTATGATTCATCCGCACACATACATACATCCTAATGCAAAATTAGCAACTAATGTAAAGATTGATCCTTTCAGTGTCATCCATCCAAATGTAGAAATTGGTGAAGGTACCTGGATAGGAAGCAACGTTACCATTATGGAAGGCGCAAGGATTGGGAAGAATTGCCGTATTTTTCCCGGAGCCGTTATTGCCGCCATTCCTCAAGATCTTAAATTTGAAGGCGAACAAACTACCGTTGAAATTGGAGACAATACAACCATTCGTGAATTTGTAACTGTTAACCGCGGCAGTAAAGATCGCTGGACAACAAAAGTGGGTAACAATTGCCTTATAATGGCGTATAGCCATATAGCACATGATTGTATTGTTGGCAATAATTGTATTATGAGTAACAGTACGCAAATGGCAGGCCATGTAACTATGGGAGATAATTCTATCTTGGCAGGGATGTGCGCTATTCACCAGTTTGTACAAATTGGGCAGCATGCATTTATTAGCGGAGGGTCGTTGGTTAGTAAAGATGTGCCACCATATATTAAAGCAGGTAGAACGCCACTGAGTTATGCGGGAGTAAACTCCGTTGGTTTAAAACGAAAAGGTTTTTCAAATGATCGAATTAACCAGATATTGGATATTTACCGCATCATCTACAATAAATCAATGAACACTTCTCAGGCACTTAATTTTATTGAAGAAGAATTACCTGCTACTGATGAAAGAGATGAAATTGTAACTTTTATAAGAGAAAGTGGCAGAGGCATCATTAAGCGTTTTGCAAAAGGAAGTCAGGATGATGAATAATACTGTTTTTTAACAGCATTTAATTACATCTGTACAAACACCAGCAAAGTAAATTGTTATAAAATACATTTAGGAATCAAGTTCCACTCTAATAAAAATGCAGATCACCTTAAACAATGTTGGTAAAAGATTTAACAGAGAGTGGATATTTCGGCATTTTAGCTATTCTTTTATTGAGCAAAAAAAATATGCCATTACCGGATCCAACGGTTCAGGCAAATCTACTTTGCTACAGGTAATTGCCGGCTCCCTTTCGCATAATGAAGGAAAGGTTGACTTTGCATTTCAACAAAAGCCAATTGAGGAGGAGCAGCATTTTCAACATCTCTCCATTGCAGCCCCTTATTTAGAGTTAATAGAAGAAATGACATCAGGCGAATTTTTGAGTTTTCATAAACAGTTTAAAAAACTAACACTTGCTGATAAAGAAATATTAGAAATTGTAGGATTGCAAAAAGCAGTTAACAAACAGATACGCTATTACAGCAGTGGAATGAAACAAAGATTAAAACTGGCACAAGCTTTTTTTTGCAATGCACCTGTTTTATTGTTAGATGAGCCAACCACTAATTTAGATGCAGAAGGCATTGCATTGTATCAATATCTGATAAAAAATTTCACAGCAAATAAACTTGTAATTATCAGCAGCAATGATTTGCAGGAATATGAATTTTGCGATGCAGTAGTTGCTATTGGAGATTATAAATAGCCATTTATCTATCGCCTGCTGGCTATCAGTAAATTCAAATCTGTGTACTTTAAATCAAACCTTTCACTTAAATAAAAGTTAGTCAGGCTTCCTTTAAACATATAGATACCGCTGCGGATATTTATTTTGTACCATACCACATTATCAATTCCGCCATCATCAGCAGTTTCCAGCAAAAGCGGCATTAGCACATTGCTAATAGCCTGAGATGCTGTACGGGCAAAGCCACTGGGGATATTGGGAACGCAGAAATGTATCACATCATATTTTCTAAATACAGGTTTTTCAAGGGTGGTTACTTCACTGGTTTCAAAACAGCCGCCCCTGTCAATGCTAACATCAACAATCACCGTACCTGGTCGCATGTTGCTTACCATTTCTTCTGTAACTACAATAGGAGTTCTGCCACCGGTACTGCTTAAAGCCCCCACGGCCACATCGCAGGTTTTTAATTGTTTAGCTAAAATTTTAGGTTCAATAACGGAAGTCCATAAACGCCCCCCGATATTATTTTGTAACCTTTTCAACCTATAAATACTGTTGTCAAAAATCTTTACGCTGGCACCCATAGCAAGTGCCGTTCTGGCTGCATATTCACCCACAATACCAGCACCAATAATAATCACTTTTGTAGGAGGAATTCCGCTAATACCCCCCACCAATACTCCCTTTCCCTGATTAGCATTGTTTAAATATTGCCCTGCAATCAGCATTACTGCACTACCGGCAATTTCACTCATGCTTCGCACAATAGGGTTATGTCCACTATCATCTTTCAGGTTTTCAAAACTCAGTGCTGTAATTTTCTTATCCATCATCTTCTGCAAAATCTCTCTTTTCATCACAGCTAAATGTATGGGCGAAATAATGTATTGATTTGGTTTCAATAACTCACATTCGCTTTCACTAACTGGCGCACTTTTTACCAGTACATCACATTCAAAAACTTCTTTTTTATTATAGGCAATTTTGG
>JAYWAU010000460.1:0-3333 GCA_043782265.1 Ferruginibacter sp.
GTAAGCAATGAGTTGCCTTTGCATATTGAACGAACGGGCGTAAAAACGGTGGTTACCGTACACGATATTATTTTTGAACGTTTTCCGGAAACATACAATTTTGATGAACGTTATGTTCACCGCTGGAAGATTAAGCAGGCATGCAAAGTTGCTGATGCGGTAATCGCCATCAGCGAACAAACCAAAAATGACCTCATAAATTTTTACCATGTTCCGGAAAATAAAATATTTATAAGTTACCAAAGTTGTAATCCAATATTTCAGCAAACGATCAGCAATGAAGAAAAAGCCATCGTTAAAAAAAGATATCAGTTACCAGATACTTATTTTTTATTTGTAAGCTCCATTGCTCCAAGAAAAAACCTGATCGCTGTTTGCAAAGCGCTGCTTTTACTTAAAGAAAAAACAAGTATTCCCTTGGTAGTAATTGGAAACGGCAAAAAGGAAAAAGAAGAAGTTAAACAATTTATGCAGGCCAACAATATTTCCGACAGACTAATCCTGCTAAATGAATTGCCGGCCTCAAAAGAAATTTCATTTACAACTGCAGCTGATTTTCCTGCCATTTACCAACAGGCACTGGCACTGGTTTACCCTTCTATTTTTGAAGGCTTTGGTGCCCCGCTGCTGGAAGCACTGTGGAGTGGCCTTCCTGTGATAAGCAGCAATACCAGTAGTCTTCCGGAAGTTGGAGGCGATGCGGCTTTATATTTTGCTCCCACTGATTATGAATTATTAGCCCAACACATGTTGAGTATAGCCGTAAACAAACAGCTTGCAACTGATCTTCGGAACAAAGGTTTTGAGCAGGCTCAACTTTTTACAATAAAGAAATATGCTGACAGTATTATGAATGTTTATCATCAAATTATATGATTGATTATTTAAACGATATTGAAAAATGCCTGGAGGTATTGCAAAACGGTGGCATTATTTTATACCCAACCGATACCATTTGGGGGCTTGGTTGTGATGCTACCAATGAAGCTGCAGTTGCAAAAATTTATAAGCTTAAAAAAAGAGCAGAAGAAAAAAGTATGATTGTTTTACTAGCAGCAGATAAAGATCTCATTCAATACATTACACAGCCCGATTTATCTGCACTTGATTATTTACATACTACTACAAAACCCACCACAGTAATTTACGACGGCGCAACCGGGCTTGCTGAAAATGTAATTAATAAAGATGGAACAGTTGCGATACGAATTACAAAAGATGCATTTTGTAAACACCTTATTAAAAGATTCAAAAAACCTATTGTATCTACATCTGCTAATGTTAGTGGTGATTCATCACCAACTCAATTTTCTTTTATAACTGATGAAATAAAAAACGGTGTTGACTATATAGTTCAACACCGTCAAAATGATTTAACACCGGCTGCTCCATCGGCCATTATAAGATGGAACAAAGATGGAACAATAGCTGTAATCAGATACTAATTACAAAATTGCAATTCCTACACCCACCTGAAAACTCTGGCTCTTCCACTTATCTTTATTATCAATATCGTTTATGTTAGAAAGACCAATTGCATAGCGGCCATAAATTCTAAATGCAGCCAGTTTAAACTGCACACCTCCAAGCATGCTAAAATCGCCTTTCTTAAAAGCGTCTTTCCCATTTTCAAGAAGGTTTTTATTTTGCTCAAGCAACAATCCAAACTGTGGACCAGCCTGCAATGCAAAAAACTTGTTAACCTTAAAATCCAATAAAATAGGAATACTTAAATAACTCAACTTTATGTCAGACAGATTGCTTGCAGATAAATTGGTGTAAATTTTTCGAAAATTATTGCTTGTATCTGTGTTTATCTGGTTAAATAAAACTTCCGGCTGTATAGCCCATCGCTTTCCCAATCCAATTTCTGAAAACGCACCAAGGTGGTAACCATAGGTAAACTGATCATTAAAAGACTGCCCTGAAATTTTGTTAATGTTTGCACCACCTTTTATACCAAGGTGAAAACTTTGAGAACGGGCGGTTGAAAATATCAATACCGCTAAAACGAGGGATAGGAGTTTCATTTTCATACATTTAAATTTTAGTTAGATTTGAAATAGCCAACAATATGCCAATCACTTTTTGTTATAGATAATTATTTGTTAATGAACAATCATTGCAGTGCATATCGCAACGTTAAAGTAAAATAACTGGAAAATCTTTTGTCTTCCGTAGCAGGTAAATAATAATCAAAATATGCCTGCGGTTCTATGGTGAAATTACCAGTAGCATAACTTGCATCCAAACTAAGTCCTATTGATTCAGGCTCAAATTTTGTAACATCAAGCTTTGGCAACCTGCCCTTTTTATTTAAAAAATTAGCAAGATTAACCGCATTTGTTTTGTGTTTAATAGCAGTTTTAGTTTGGCTGATATTCATCATTATTGCCGGCGTAAAAAGTATACCATCATTTTTATTGAAAATTTGTTGCCACTTAAACTCATGCGATATGGAAGGAATAAGAGAAAACGATTTTATCTTATTGGTGGTTGAATCATACAATCTCAAAATTCGTTTAACATCTCCATATATGCCCGTAGAATAACCAAAAGCAAGACCTGGTCTTACCCATGTTTTTTTATAACTAACCGACGTATAGAAATCATTTTGAATAGGAGAAGCATAAGGAGAAAAATTATCATCCACAAAATAATGTGTGTATGCAAAAGCAAATTCAATATTATCATTTTCGGGTAATTCGTAACCGGGAGAAATTGAATACTGACTGAAGCCAAACCCTTTTTTATCATCATTTAGTAAATTGGCACCTGCAATAAAATACAAACCACTTTTGTGATGGTAGACTACCGATGGCGAAAAAATAATTGTATTAACCGGAGTTAATTTAGAATTAAGTGCGTTGTTTCGAACATTGAATATTCTATTGCCAATTCCCACACCGAAGCTAAAATAACTGGACACTTTTTCTGAATCTGATAAAATATCCAGAAGGTCCTTCATTAATTCCAATGAATCCTTGGTATCGGCAACTTTGCCAGATTTTATCTGAGCATAATTTTTTAGCGAAAAGGAAAATAATGAAAGAATCGATAGCAAAAAAAATTTCATCATTTGATGTAGGTATAATTTAAGGTAATTTTGACTTTAAGAAATAAATTTAGTTTAACCATCCCCAATAAATTTCATTTTATACCTATTGGCACTGAATGCTAAACGCCCCACATTTGATTTAATTGCAAAAAGTTGCCTAAAACCCCTACATTTGCGAAATTATTTATAACGAGTATTGCATGAAATGCCCGACAGGCTGTTGAATTTAGGATTTACTTTAACTTTTAAACATAGTATTTAAGTAGCGTAACAAC